>JAGSPS010000352.1 GCA_018262315.1 Deltaproteobacteria bacterium
CAGGTGCTGCTGCGTCGCGGCGACGTGCCGCACCTCACGCAGTTCGCGCAGGCTCGGCTCGCGGCCGGGCAGATCGCAGCCGGTCACGCGCATGCCGACATGTGGGAGATCTTCTTCGCAACGGAAGGCGAGGGAGCGATCGAGATCGACGGCGTCGTGCACGCGCTCCCGGCCGGCAGCTGTATCGCCATTGCGCCCGGGGAGACCCACGAGTTGCGCAACCCGGGTGACGGCGAGCTGGTCGTGCTCTACTTCGGCATCAAGGCGTAGGCGCCTCGACGAGTCGCAACGCGGTTCCCGCGATCCAGCAGGCATTGCCTTCGACGCGCAGCCCGCGCTGTTTCGCCGTGGCGAGCGCGCGCTCGCGCGCGGCGTGGCTCGCCTCGACCAGTTCGACGCCCACGAGGCCTTCGCCGCGCCCGCGCGCAGGCTGGAAGCGCAGCGTCGCAGCGTCGAGCGCGATCGCGAAGACGCCGCCGCCGAGCGCCGACGCGGGACGGTCGAGCAGCGCTCCCCAATGCGCGGCGAGGCCGGCTGCGTCGTCACTCGCGAGCGTCGCGCCGGCGATTTTCGTGACGACCTCGCGGCGCACGTGACGCTGCCACTCGCGACCGGCCCAATCCCAGCTCTCGGGTGGTTTCGACTCGTCGAGCGACAAGATCGCGCCGCCCACGTCGCGCGGATGGAGGTGGATCGTCGCGGTGTGGCCGGCGGCGTGCGCGTGCTCGAAGACGATGCGCACCTGTTCGCGCTGCATCCGCGCGCGCGCCGCGGCGAGATCGTCGACCTGGACGATCACCATGTAGCCCGTGTCGCCGCCGCGCCGCGCTAGCAGCCGGGCGGCCGAGGCGTCGTCGCGCACGGGCGACACGACTTCGAGGAAGGTGTCGCCGACCGGGAGCACCGCATTGACGAGTCCGAACACGGCGACGCCCGGATCGCGGTAGGCGACATCCAACCCGAGCACGGCGGAGAGATCGGCGACCGTCTGGTCGAGATCACGTGCCAGCAGCGCGATCTGCCGCAAGCGCATCGGATTCATTGCCGGTGCCGCAGCAATCCGTTCGAGGTCAGCCGCTGATCGTCCAGGTGTCGGAACCGTGCAGCAGCTTGCGGAGGTCGCCGGGCCCGCGCGCCTCGATCGCATCGTGGACCTGCCCTTCGAGCAACATTTCGTAGCTGGGCCGCTCGACCTCACGCAGCACGCCGACGGGGATCGGGAACGTCGGGGGTGCCAGCGTCGCGAGCACGGCGGCGTAGCCGGGACTCTCGAGCTTCTCGTCGTGCACGGTCACGCCGGCCGCGACGGGGTCCTCGTCGTCGCGCAGCGCGATCACCTGGGCGACGCCGTGTTCGATGCGGATGCCGCGGCGTCGTCCGCGCGCGCCCCACACGAGGGGTTTGCCGTGCTCGAGCGGAAGACCGGCTTCGACGCGCGTCTTCTTGTCCTCGATCTCCGCCCATTCGCCGTCGTTGTAGACCACGCAGTTCTGGAGGATCTCGATGAACGAAGTGCCCTTGTGCTCGTAGGCGCGGCGCAGAACGTGCTGCATGCTGCTCGCGTCGACGTCGACGGTACGCGCGACGAAGGTGGCGCCGGCGCCGAGCGCGAACGCGATCGGGTCGAGCGGGTTGTCGATCACGCCCATCGGGATCGACTTGTTGCGCACCCCCATCCGCGAGGTCGGCGAGAACTGCCCCTTGGTGAGGCCGTAGATGCGGTTGTTGAAGAGCAGGATCTGCAGGTTCACGTTGCGCCGCAGTACGTGCAGCATGTGATTGCCGCCGATCGAAAGTCCGTCGCCATCGCCCGTCAGGACCCACACGGACAGCTCCGGGCGCGAGATCTTGATGCCCGTCGCGAACGCGGGCGCTCGGCCGTGGATCGTGTGGAAGCCGTAGGTGTTCATGTAATACGGGAAGCGGCTCGAGCAACCGATTCCCGAGACGAACACGAAGTTCTCGCGCGGAATCCCCAGCTCGGGCAACACGCGCTGCACGTTGGCCAGCACCGAGTAGTCGCCGCAGCCGGGACACCAGCGAACTTCCTGGTCGGATTCGAAATCTTTCTTCGTGAGCTTTTCAATCGGTTCGGCCACTTATGCGACTCCCAGTATGCGCTCGATGCCAGCCCGCACGTCGGCGATCTTGAACGGCTGACCCTGCACCTTGTTGAGGCTCTCGACGGGCAGCAGGAACTCGGCGCGCAGCAGACGCGAGAGCTGCCCCATGTTCAGCTCGGCGACCAACACGTGCTCGAAGCGGCGCAGCACCTCGCCGAGGTTCGGCGCGAATGGATTCAGGTGGCGCAGATGCACGCTCGCGACGTCGTGTCCCGCGGCGCGCGCTTCGTCGACCGCCGAGGTGATCGCGCCGTGGGTGCTGCCCCAGCCGACCACCAGCAACTTGCCCGTGTCGGCTCCGTACGGCGTGACGGGCGCAATCCCAGCTGCGATGCGCGCGATCTTCTCGCGGCGCAGATCGGTCATGCGCTGGTGGTTCTCGGGCACGTACGAGACGTTGCCCCGACCGTCCTGCTTCTCGAGACCGCCGATGCGGTGCTCGAGGCCGGGTGTGCCCGGGACCGCCCAGGGACGCGCCAGCGTCTCGGCGTTGCGCAGATAGGGCATGAAGCCTTCGACCTCGGTGCGGAGCTGGACCGGGTGGCGCGGCAGCGTGTCGACGTCTGGAATCAGCCACGGCTCGGCGCTGTTCGCGAGATACGAGTCGGAGAGCACGATCACGGGCGTCATGTAGTCGACGGCGATTCGGAACGCTTCGAGCATCACCGAGAAACATTCGCCTGGCGTCGCAGGCGCGAGGATCGGAAGCACGCTGTCGGAGTTGCGCCCGTAGAGCGCACAGAGCAGGTCGGCCTGCTCCTCCTTGGTCGGGAGCCCGGTGGAGGGACCCGCACGCTGCACGTCCACGATCACCAGCGGCAGCTCTGCGACGAACGCGAGGTTGATCGTCTCCTGCTTGAGCAACAGCCCCGGCCCACTCGTCACGGTGAGGCCGAGCATCCCCGCGAAGGATGCGCCCACGGCGGCCGCCGCGGCTGCGATCTCGTCCTCGGCCTGGAAGGTCTTGACGCCGAAGTTGCGGTGCTTGGCCAGCTCATGGAGGATTTCGGTGGCGGGCGTGATCGGATAGGCGCCCATAACGAGCGGTCGCTCCATGCACACGCTGGCTGCGACACAGCCGAGTGCGAGGGCGGTGTTGCCGGTGATGTTGCGGTAGACGCCGGGCTGGATCTTGGCGCCGGGCACCGAGAAGGAGACCGGGAAGAGTTCGCTGGTCTCGCCAAAGTGTAGAGCCAGTACATCAGGCCGAGTGCAAAGAAGTTCTTCGAGCGACCCGCCTCGCGTTGCGAGATCGAGAGACCCTTCACCGCCTCGAGGGTGAGACGCGTCATCGGGATCTCGACGAGCCGGTAGCGCTCGCGCACATCCGGCAGCGGGTCGGCTTGATACCCGGCGCGCTCGAGATTCTTTTCCGTGAACGCGTCGGTGTTGATGATCACCATGCCACTGCGGCGCAAGTCGGCGAGCGAAGCGCGCAGCGCGGCCGGGTTGAACGCGACGAGCACGTCGGCCTGGTCGGCAGGGGTGCGAATGTCCTCGGAGGAAAAGTGGATCTGGTAGCCCGATACGCCGGCGAGGGTGCCGGCCGGGGCGCGGATTTCGGCGGGGAAATCGGGGAACGTCGAGATGTCGTTGCCGGCCAGCGCGGTCGACTCGGTGAACTTGGTGCCGGTGAGCTGCACACCGTCTCCGGAATCGCCTGCGAAGCGGATCGCGACCCGTTCGAGGCGTTCCTGCGGCTTGTGGCTCGCGACGACAGACCCCTGCGACTGTGACAACTCGACCTCCGCGTGGAGGTCTGAGTGTATCCGCGGACTCTGTGGCCGAAAGGCCCGAGTTCGCCATCCCTCGCGATCCGTGCGCGAGACCAGCCGTCCGCCCGGCGACACCTGGTTCCCGGGCCGCGTCGGCTGCGCACGGCTGCGCTGCTGCGAAAACGATCCAACCGGAACCCATCGTACGGACGCGCGCTTCTGGGGCTCGCCTGCCAGCGCGCGAGCCTCAAGCTGCGCGTCGGCGGCGCCGATACGCGGGGCATGTTCGTCGCGCGGAGTCGACCGCTGTTGCTCGTCGAGGATCGCCTCCTCGCGCTGCGCATGTCGCTGAACGCACCCGTGCTCGCGACCGCCGAGCTACCCGCGGGCCCGGCGCGCGCGGCGATCGTGGTGCACGCGCAAGGCGCTTCGCGCTGCTTCTCGATCGTGATCCGCTCGCTGCGCAACGGCGCGTCGGTCATCTACGAACTCGAGGGCGACGAATTGGACGAGGACAGCGGGTGGGCGGTCGCACTCGATGCCTCGCTCTCGTTCGGCGAGAGCATGGGATTTCTCTTCGACGACGAGATGCTGGTCGACCGCCGTCCCGAGACGCTGCGTCGCGCGCTCGTGCGACTGCACGAGATCCTCGCGCCGCCGGACGTGTCCGATGACGATTCCCACGCGACCTCCGCGCTGGAAGGCGCCGCCGAGGAGCCGGTCGAGATCCTGCTCGAAGATGAACTCGACCACGCGGCGGTAGCCGTGCCGGCCGCGCCGCTCGTGCTGCTCTCGAAGTTTCGCGGCGCTCCGCCGGTTCAGGAGGGAGCGGTCGAAGCGGCGCCACGGAGCGAGAGCCAGCCCGTTCCCGCGAAGCCCGGCACTGCCGTGCGTGGCGGCGCGACGCTCGGTCGCGTGCGTCCGGTGCGAATGCGCGCCGTCGATCCCGATGCAGGGCCGAAGCTGGACCCGCTGGTGCGCCTGCTCGCCGACTTCTGATTCGATCCGATTCGAGTCGCTACTTCCCGCGACGCGATCCTCCGAGGAGGGGACCATGGACCAAATGACTGCGAAGCTTCGAGTCGTCACGCGCTGCGCGCTCGCCGCCGCACTCGCAGTCGGATCGGCGCTCGGCTGTGCCACGGCCCCGTCGCCCGAAACGAAATCCGTGGCAGCGAGTCCGCCGTCGTCGCGCAACGCATCGCAACGCGATCGGCTCGATGGCAGTGCGGAACTCAGCCAGCCGCAGCGGCGCGCGCGCGTGCACTATCAGACCGCCATCGATCACTTGCGACAGGACCGCCCGCCCGAAGCGGTCGGCGAACTGCTGAGCGCCGAGCGCTTCGACCCGATGGACGAGGAGATCCAGTTCGCGCTCGCCGAGGCATACCGGCGCCAGGGCCGCGACGCCGAGACCGAGGCGCACCTGCTGCGCGCGCTCCAGATCCGTCCCAACTACCACGAGGCGCGCTTGAATCTGGCGGCGTTCTACATCTCGGTCGAACGCATCGAGGAGGCGGTCCCGCTGCTGAATCAGATGCTGGCGGACCCGACCTTCCCGTCGCCGTGGCGCGCGCTCACGAATCTCGGCTGGGCCGAGTACCGCCTCGGTCGTCTCGACGAAGCGCACCAGCACCTCTCGCTGGCCGTCGACTATCGACCGGACTACTGGCCCGCGCGCTTGAATCTCGGCATCCTCGAAGGTGAACGGGGAAATCGTGCCGAAGCGATCCAGCACTTCGAGCGCGTGCTCGAGGGCAAACCCAGCCCGCTCGCGGAAGCGGAGGTGCGCTATCGGCTCGCCGAGCAGCTCCTCGCGCTCGGCGACAAGAAAGGCGCCGTTCGGCACCTCACGGTGGCCAGCGACCTGCGGCCGAATGGACCATGGAGCAAGCGGAGCGCCGAGTACCTGAAGACGCTGCACTAGCGTCGCGCGAGCGCGCCGAGCCGATCGGCGCGTTTCTCGCGCGCCAGCGCGTGCTGCGTGGGATCACGCTCGAGCAGCTCGCCGAGACCACGCGGATACCGATCCGCGCGCTGGCGCGGCTCGAAGCGGGCGTCTTCGACGCCGAGCCCGACGGCTTTGCGCGCGGCTTCGTCCGGACCGTCGCGGCTGCGCTCGGTCTCCCACCCGATGAAACCGTCGCGCGCATGCTGCCCGAAGCGAACCCCGACGACCGGCATCGCGGTCGCGTCGCGATCTGGTTGAGACGCGGCGTCGCGACCGCCGCCGCGCTCTTCGCGATGATGCTGGCGATCTGGACGGTCACCGGTCGTCAGCTGCTACCCACCAGTTGGAATCGAAACCGCGAAGAGCTGCTCCATCGCCACGACGCCATCCGCGCGCTGGCGGAGGAGACGATCGAGAAGGGCGCACATCCGGTGGAGGAGAGCCCGCGCGAAGGCCCCTGATCGCTACGCCCGCCGCGTCCTTTGCCGGCCCACCG
>JAGSPS010000353.1 GCA_018262315.1 Deltaproteobacteria bacterium
CGCGTGATAGGGCAGGTAGCGCTCCGACTCCGCCGCGATGCGCCGCGCGAACGCGACGTCGAGAGCGTGGATCGCGATGCTGCCGGCCCAGTACACGAGTTGCCCCGCGGCGTCCTTCTGGTAGCGGTGCTCGTCGCCGATCTCGGTGTATTCGACGATCCCGATGCGGCCGTCGATGCGCGCCAGCACACCGACCTTCTCGAGCGGGTCGAGCTTGCGCACTACCTTCGCCGACATCTCGGCGCCGGCCGCGTCGTGGAGTCCGAGGAACACCGGATCGGCGAGCTGGATCAGCGGATTGTCCACCTGGTAGTAGGAGATCGTGGTGATGCCGCGCGCGCGCATCTCGTCGAGCGCGCCGGAGTCGGCCAGCGCCTGGAAAGCTCCCCCGTGTCCGTTCGGGCTTTCCGCGATGCGGCCCGGCGACTCGAGCAACAGGCGTCCTTCGAAGTCGAGCGCGGGCGCCATGCCCTGACACAGAAAGAAGACGTCCTCGCTCGGCAGCCCGAAATACTTGTGCTCGACGAAGAAGGCGCGCGTCGGCGCGTCGGTCGCGGGGCTCGTCATCACACACCACGGGATGCGCACCGCGAAGCGACGGCGCGCACCGCGGATCTTCTGGGCCTGGAGTTCGAAGAGCGTGCGACCGGTGGCCGGCCCGAGCGGGAAGATTCCCTTCGGGCCCTCGAAGCCGAGCCGCGTTCCCTGGCCTCCGGCCACCACCATGACGGCGACTCGACCGGCGCGGAGCAGGGCTTCGCCGCGCTGACGCGCCTCGGCGCGGTGGCTCGCGTTGCCCCCGTAGGCCGGCAGGCACGCGACCGGGGCGGGCTCGAGAGTCCGGACCCCCGGGCTCGAGAGCGCGCGCGTGTGCTCGTGCACGCGGCGCAGTTCGGCCAGGTCGATGGCGCTTGCCTGCGCAACCAACGCACGGCGTGCGGCCGCGTCGAGCGCGTCCCAGAAACGGAAGACGTGCCCTTGGCCGTATTCGTCGTAGTGCTGTTCGAGATGATCGATCGGCTGTTGCATTCCGCAGGTTCGCCGGGGGGTTCGATCGGCGCCCGCGAATAGCACAGCGAGCGCGCCAAGCAAAGCTCTGGGGGCCAGATGATAGGGGGTGGCGGAGATCGACGGGGCGTCATAAAGTGAACGACCATTCGTTTTATTTGAGAATCCCGTGCGAACCGGACGACCCAGCCATACCGCCCAGCACAACGCGTTGTTCCGCGCGCTCGAGCAGCGTTTTCCTCAACCATTGTTTGAAGATCCCTGGGCGCGGCGATTTCTGCGCGGGCGCTACCGCCTGATCGCGATGCTGCCGGCCGCGACGGTCGCGCGGGTCATCGACAAGCGCTGGCCCGGTCCGCGTGCCGCGGTGTCGGTCCGAACGCGCTACCTCGACGATGCAATCATTCGGGCGCTGTCCGACGGGCTCGACCAAGTGGTGATTCTCGGCGCCGGTTTCGACTCCCGCGCGTACCGCCTGCCGGGTATCGAGCGCGCGCGGGTCTTCGAGGTCGACCATCCGTCCACGCAGGCGATGAAGCGTGCCGTGGTCGGACTACAGGCCGCGCACGTCACGTTCGTCGCGATGGACTTTGCGACCGATGCGCTCGGCGACGCGCTACGCGCGAGCGGTTTCCGGTCCGACCTTCGCACGCTCTTCGTCTGGGAGGGCGTGACCAACTATCTCGACGAGGCGTCGGTCGATTCGACGCTTCGCTTCGTCGCGCACTCCGGCACTGCGCTGCTCTTCACGTACATCGACCGCGCGATCCTCGATGGATCGGCGCGCTTCGAGGGCGCGGCGGAGTCGATCGATTACGTCCGCAAGCTGGGCGAGCCGTTCACCTACGGACTGGAGCCGCGCCAGCTCGAAACGCACTTGCGGGAACGGGGGCTGGAACTCGTCGAGGACCTGCCGCTGTCCGCGGTCGCGGATCGCTACTACCAGGCCGATCGCCCGGTGGTCTCGGGCTTCTATCACGTCGTGGCGGCGCGATGCCGCGGGTGAGCGGCGCGTATCTCGCGAAGCGCCGCGAGCAGATTCTCGAAGCCGCGCTGCGGTGCTTCTCGCGGAACGGATTCCACCGCGCGACGATGCAGGACATCGTTCGCGAAGCGGAGCTCAGTGCGGGCGCGATCTATCGCTACTTCGCCTCGAAGGAGGACATCGTTGCGGCGATCGCGTCGCAGCGTCATGCCGCGGAACTCAACTCGTTGCGTGAGGCGACTGGCGGGAGCGACGTTCGCACGGGACTCCAGCAGCTCGCGCGCATCTTTCTCGGCCCGCTGTCGATACCCGGCGAGCAGGAATGGCGGCGCGTGACCGTTCAGCTCTGGGGCGAAGCGCTGCGGAGCGAGCGCGTGATGGACGTGGTGCGCGAGGGCTTGGATGGACCGCTCGAAGCGCTGGAATCGCTGATCCGGCGCGGACAACGCGAAGGGCGTGTGTCGCCCGATCTCGACGCCGCCGCCGCCGCGCGCGTCGCGGGCGCGATCTTCCAGGGTCTCGTCCTGCAACAAACCTGGAATCCCGAGATCGACATTCCGGCCTGCATCCGAGCCGCCGAGACATTGCTGGATGGAGTGGTGGGGAAGTGAGGGGGTCGGCTCGCGAGCCGGGCAGGACACCACCACTTGCCCCTCGGAGCGGACCAACGGCTGGCCTTCGTCCTCGAAGAGGTCGAAGCGCACGTCGGCGCTCGGGAAGTAGAGCGCGGGCGGCTCGCCCGGCTCCCGAGCCCGCACGGCGCCGGTGGACTCGGCGACCAGTTGGTCGCCCCACCAGGCGCGAGCAGCGTAGGCGCAGGCCGCCCGCGCTACCGCGGCTGGCGCAATGCGCGCGCGGAAGCGATCGTCGCCAACGCGGCAGCCGACAGCAATCCGGGGCCCGGCTCCGGGACCACGTGATTGCTGAACACCAGATGGAAATCCTCCCGGCGCGCGAAGCCGGGACTGATCTCGATGTGCGGATCCACGAAGCCCTCGATCGAGAAGAAGCCGATGTCGTACAGGGTGCCGTTGCCGCCCACCGTGAGATCAACGCGATTCTCGGCGTCCGGCGTCGCCTGCACCGTGAACTGCTCGTCCATGAGGAACTCTCCGGTCTCGCATTGGAGGTCCGCGCAGGCGTTCGCCTGGTAGCTGTGATTGCTGTCGTTGATGGTCTCGAAGAAGGCTTCGGCGAACAGATTGCCGATCCCGCCGCTCGTCGTCTCGACGGTCGAGCTGACGCGGCCGTGCGTCTCGATGTCCACCGGAACCTGTCCGTCGAAGGGATCGCCGCCGATCCTGGCCGTTGAGCGGGTTGAGCGGGTCGACGTACGACGTCAGCGTGAGCTGCATCTCTCCGCGCGGCAGAGCGCCGCCGATCGTCGTCGCCGACCCGACGACGGATCTCAGCCCGGGGATGTCGTAGGCAAGCGATACGGTCTCCGGAACCGTCTGGTCCCCCTCCTCGGTCTGGCCCAACCCGTTCGTGTACTCGTAGAACTGACTCTCGGGGAACACCACTGTCACCAGTCCCGATCCCGCGCCCGCCAGCAGCAGGATCGCGGCCAGAAAGACGGGACGTGCTCTACGTGCAACGGCTCGCATCGACTTCTCCCTCGCCTGCGCCTGAATCACCTGCGCGTGGGAACGCAAGCACCGAGCCAACTCTGCGCGCACTGCAAACGCCCCAGGATCTTGTGGAACACGGCGCGTCGAGTCGGCGCACTTGGGTATGCGACCGGATG
>JAGSPS010000006.1 GCA_018262315.1 Deltaproteobacteria bacterium
CGGCGCGCTGCGCCCAGCGCAGGAACGGTGGATGCGGTGGACCTCCGCCCGGCAACACGACCGCGGCGTCGAAGCGTTCTGCGATCTCCCCGAGCACGCGCGCCGACCAGCGGTCGAGCGGGTCTGGCTCGTCACGGCGCTCGCGTGCGAAGCGCGCCCACAGCGACGCCCCGACGTTCCCGGCGAGCACGAGCGTGCCCACCGGGCGATCGCCGGAAAGCGCCGGCACGCCGTCGCTCGCGACCGGATGGAACGCGCCGCGCGGCGCCATCCCGCGGTCCCGGAGTGCGGCTTCGACCTCGACGAGCGCAACGGACATCGCGCGGAGCGTCGCGCGCGACCCGGTTGCTCGCCAACGCCGAGCTCACGCGCCGGCCAGCTCGATCTCCCCGGCGCGCACGCGCCGCTCGATCTCGAGGTCGTGGTCGACGTCGCTCGTCGTGTTGGTCTCGTAGGCGAGGATGCCGAGCTGCTCGAAGCGCACGCGCTGGCGATCCGAGAGCAGGCCGAGGCTCTTGACTGGTCCGAATGGGCGATGCACTCATCTGCGTCGAGGCCCATCGCTTCCCAGACCTCGCGGTTGCTGATGCGATCGCGCATCAGCACGCACGCCTCGTAGACGAAGTCCTCGCGCTCGATGCGGTCCTTCTCGGGCAGGTCGAGGCAGAACTCGCGCAGCGAGAGCACGCCGAACGCGACGTGGCGCGACTCGTCCTCGATCACGGCGGCGGTGAGGTCGCGCAGCAGCGGATTCGTGGCGGTGTCACGGATTGTGCCAAAGGCCGCCAGCGCGAGTCCTTCGACGATGATCTGCATGCCGAGGAACTTCATGTCCCAGCGCGAGTCGGTGAGGATCTGGTCGAGCAGCGACTTGAGCTGCGCGTTCACCGGATACTCGTGCTGGAGCTTCTCCTGCACGAAGCGGCGGTAGACCTCGACGTGGCGCGCTTCGTCCATCACCTGCGTCGCGCCGTACTGCTTGGCCTCGTACCACGGCACCGAGTCGACGATCTGTGCGGTGGCGAGAAGAGCGCCCTGCTCGCCGTGCAGGAACTGACAGAGCTGCCAGGTGATCGCCTCGTGGCGCAGCTTCGCCTTCTCCTTCGCGGTGAGGCGGTCCCAGATCGGCGTACCCCAGATGCCGATGCCCATGTCCGGCACGAGGCCCTTCTCGGGGTCGACGTCGATCGACCAATCGAGCCGGGTGGCACCGTCCCACTGGTCGCGCTTGGCGTTCTCGTAGAGGCGCATCAGTCGCGCGCGCGTCGTGTCGTACTCCCAGTTGTAGGAGAGGTTCTGATCGACGCAGAGCGTTTCGATCGAATGCTCGGGGTGGAATCGCGATGCAAGGCTCATCGTTCGTGGCTCCTATGGATGGGTCGAAAGGGTGTTGTGTTGAGGGACGCCGAGATACGCGAGGAATGCCCGCGCGAGCTCGGCTGCGAGTTCGTCGTCGGAGAGCGCCAGCTCGCTCGAACGCAGTTCGCCGAAGAGCACGACGCTCTCGATCGTGCTGACGGTCATCGCCAGACCGAAGCCCACCGCGCGCGCCGCGTTGGGATGCGCGATCTCGTCGGCTCGCGCGAGCAACAGCGCCGATAGTCTCGCGGCGACGGAGCGCGAGAGACGATCCTGTCGCGCGCGGAACTCGACGTCGCCCTGGTTGCGCACCACGAAGGCGCGGATCAGGCCCTGGCGCTCGCGGTAGATCTCGACGAGGAAGCGAACGACGGCGCGCAGGATCGCCGGGATCTTCGTGCCAGCCCAGCGCGCCGGGTCGAGCGCGAGGTCGGCCGTCGCCATCGCCTGCTCGAAGTAGCGGTCGTGGAGCGCGTAGAGCAGCCCGGTCTTGTCGCGGAAGCGGGCGTAGAAGGCACCCACGGACGACTCCGCGCGCCGCGCCACATCCGCGACCGTGGCCTCTTCGAAGCCCTTCTCGGTGACGAGCGCCTCGGCGGCGTCGAGGATCCGGTCGAGGGTCTCCTGGCTGCGGGCCTGCTGCGGCGCCCGGACCCAGCGCAGGTCGGGAACGGGTCTGGGCAGCCGCTCGGGCGCATCCATCGCTCTGACCTCCCATTCCGCGCTCGGGCTCGCCGCCCTGGTCTCCAGAGGGACGACCTGAACAAGAACCAGTATTCTGATTCTGTTTGTAGCTGAGGGAGATAGGACGTGTCAACAGATCAGAATGAGAATTCTGATCTAGCGAACCTCCGCGGCGCGGGAGAGGAGCCGCTCCTCCCGCTCTTCATGCCGGCGGAGACTGGCCGCCATGTCACGGAAGGAGGCGAGGATCTCGGCGGCAGGCCCGTTCGCATCGATGGCGCGAAGCGACGCGACGATCCGATCGAGCTCTTCGCGGAAACGAACGTGCTCGCGGATCAGCTCATCGAGTTCGGACTGGAAGTCGGGGCGCAGCCCGCGCAGCGCTGGGAAATGGACCTGCTCCTCGAGCGCGAAGTGCGCGTCGAGCGAGGCGTGGAAGCCGTGCAGCAGCTGCTGCATCTCTCCGGGATCGCCGCGTTCGAACGCGCGCAGCACCGTCGCTTCGAGCGCGTCGAGGTAAGTGTGCTGGCTCGCGATGCGGCGCGCCTCGTGGGCGAGGCGAAGGCGAAGTCCGGGCTGATCAGGCTGCGTCACGTCGCCAGGAATAGCACCGCTCCGCTTCGATGCGCGCGGCGACGGCCGGTGAAGCGGAGCGGGCAGGCAAGGAGCCGGGCGTCAAGTTATTCAGGCGTCAAGTTATTCAGCTCCTCAGGCTCCTTGCGATACGGAATAACTTGACACGAAGTAACTTGACGCCCGGCTCCTAGGCGCAGGCGCGCGAGGAGCGCGACGGCGCTCCAGGCGAACGCGACGAGCCATGTCGAAGCGGGCTCGGGAACGAAGACGCCGCGGCGGTAGATCACGCCGAAGTCCGCGTCCTCGAGCCACACCGTCTGCGCGCCGCTGGGCGTGATCCGGTCGGCCGCGACGCCCTGCTTCTCGAGCGACACGCCGGAGTTCACGAATGGATCCGCCTGCGAGAAGATCACCGCGTCGTCGGAACCGGTGTAGCTCGGGATGCCGAAGGCCGGGGACATGGGCGTGCCCGCGAGATCGGCGATTTTCGCGAGCGCGCCGGTGTCGAGATTCCCGGCCAGCACCGCACCGTTTCCGGTCTGCTGGTCGACGACGTCGAACACGATGTGGCTGTCGCTCGTCTGGGCGAGCGCGGGGTATCCGATGTTGATGCCGCGCTCCGGCGGGACGATCGTGAAGATGGCTCCGCTGGAGAGATCCACCGCATAGATCGCCCACACCCGCACGGCCGCCGCACCGGCTCCCGAACCGAGGAAGTCGACCTGCGTCAGCGCATCGAAGACGAGCCATCGCCCGTCGGCGCTGAAATCCATCTGATCGGCGAACAGGATGCTGGCGATCGTGGCGGCGTCGATCGCGGGCGCTTCGATCGAGAAGATCGAGAGGTCGTTGGGCGGCGCGATGCGATCGTCGAAGACATAGATCTCGTTCTCCGGATCGCCGCTGACCAGGTTCCGCAGCACGAAGCTGAAGCGATTGCCGTCCGGTGAGATCGCGACCGAGGACACCACCCCCGATACGCTGGGGTCACAGAACTCGGTCTCGGTGCCGTCGGTGCGGATGGAACAGAGACCGTCGATCGAATCGACGAAGACCGCCTCGGAGCCGTCGCCGAGCACGGCCGGACGCGCGGCCTTCACGTCGAAGTTGCTGAGGGGAAAGTCGACGGCTCCGTCGATCGGGGGCTCCCGGCGCCACAGGAAGTTCGCGCCGATGTCGGGGTTGAAGCGGACGAAGAGCGTCGAGTCGCTTCCCGCCGTACCGGGGAACGGGTCGGGCGGCTCGGTGCCGGGGCCGTCGAGGACCTCGACCGCGGTGAAGGCGTCGCGCACCGCCTGCACGTCGGCAGCGGTGATCCCCGTCACAGGAAGCGTGGACAGTTCTTGCGCCGACGTCACCGCCGCGAGGCGCGCGTCGACGAAGTTCGCGCTGGCGGTCAGATGCGCCGTCAGCGCGCGGTAGAAGATCGCCTGCGCCTTCTGGCGCCCGATCGCGTTCGGCAGTCCCTGCACGAGCTGGTAGAAGGCATGGTTCACGATGCTGCTGTTCAAATGAACGCCGCCGTTGTCCTCGCTGGTGCGGATCCGCTGGCTGTATTTCGAGGGATACGGGCCGAAGCTCGTCGAAATCGAGCCGGGGTTCTGCATGTTGCGAGCGGGGGTAGACAACGCGGGCGGCGACCCGACCAGCCAGTCCGGCGTCGCCGCGCCCGCGACGTGCGCCTCGACCATCTCGCCGAAGATGTCCGAGAAGGCTTCGTTGAGCGCACCCGATTCGTCCTTGTAGATCAGGTTCGCGCTGTGATGGGTGACGCCGTGGGTCAGCTCATGCGCCACCACGTCGAGCGCGCCAGCGTATTTCTGGGCGTCGCCGAACGCCATGATGTTGTTCTCGGAGAGGAAGAACGCGTTGGGGAAGTTCAGGCCGAGCCGCACGACGCCGATCAGCGTTCCACCTGCATCGTCGAGCGAGTTGCGGCCGTGGACGCCGAGGAAGTAGTCGTAGACACGCGACAGGTTCACGAGGGCCGAGACGCCGTCGCCGACGCTCGGTCCGCTGCTCGTACCCTGAGGCAACCAGGGGTTCGTACCGGTCGCGGATTTCAGATGGAAGAGCGTGGGGAGCTGCTGGGGATTGCTGTTCGGCGGCTGGTTCCCGGCGTCGAGTACGACGATGCCGCCGTGCGTGGTATCGGGATCGGGCGGATTCGAGCCCGCCGCGTTGAACATGGCCTTGTTGGTGTCGACCAGGAAGAAGTTGCCCTCGGACTCCTTCCAGACATGAATCGACTGGCCGGCGCCAAGCGCGTCGGTGCCGGTGCCGAGGAAATCGACGTCCTGCGCGGTGTTCCAGGCGTCCAGGACGGCACCCGCGTGCGCGTCGACGATCACCCACCACTGGTCCTGCAACGTCGCCGGCACGAACACCTTCCAGGCGAGCCGCGGGAAACCGCTTCCGGTGTAGATCAGCAGCTCGGGCGTCCCGATCTGCGCGTCCGCGGCGCCCGCGATCTGCGCCCGCGCCGCTACCACCGCGGCGTTCGCCGCCACCGTCGGGGTCGTGCCCAGCGCGGTGGGCGTCTCGACGCTGGCGCCGTCCATCGCGTCGACGTCGCCGCTCGGGTCGAGGTGCACGATCACTTCGGCCGGCCACACGCGCAGCGAGTCGTGGCGCTGGCCAAACCTGAGTTGGGTGCGGCCGAGTGCATCGCGCTGCGTGCGCTGGAGAGCCAGCTCGGCGTCGGGATCGCCGAGCTTCAGAAGCGCCGCGCGCTTGCGCAGGAACGCGCGCGCGGTGTCGGCGGCCGGGTCGCGACCAGCGCGCGCCCGCGCGGCGCGCTCCAGCTGGTCGCCGCGGATCAGCCGCGGCGTCCCGCTCTCGCGGCGCATGCTGACCTCGACGGCGCCACGCGCGTTGCGGCGCAGATCTTCGAGCGCGTCGCGCTGGAGGAGCGACAGCGCCACCGGTCGCGTCGCACGCACGACTTCGCGCGCCTGCAGCGCGCTCTCGCGAGCGACCGCTGCGCGCGTGCGCAGCGTGTCGGCGACGGCGCGGGCGCGCAGGTCGTGCGACGGCTCGGGCATGCGCGGCGCCACGAGTCGCGGCGCATCCGCCAGAGGCCTGAGTTGCAGCGCTGCCGGCGCCGCCGCCAGCGCCGGCTGCGCGACGAGCCCCGCGCACAGCGCTGCAATCGCAGCGATCTCGAGACCCGATCCGATCCACGCGACGACTCGCCTCACGGCTTCCACTCCTTCCCTTTCGAACCCGCATCGGGAATTGCAACCGGCAGCTTGCGCAACAGCGCGCCGCTCTGCGCGTCGATCGTTCGTTCGGCACCCTGGAGCGCGCCGGCGGGCGCCGCAACGCGCCAGGCGAGGCGCGGCGTCGCACCGCGCTCGGCGAACACGACGAGATCCGTCGCGCACGCTGCACAGGCATCGGCCGCCAGACCGGCGTCGCGTGCCGCGATGCCGCGCGCGTCGTCCACCGAGAGGGCAGGCGTCACCTCGAGTTCGCGCGGCGTCGCGATCGTGGTGCCGTTCACCAGCACGACGCGGCGCTCGCGGTCGAGGTGCACGATCAGCTCGGCGCCGGGGATCGGGAGGCCGCGGTAGGTCTGGTCGAAGCGGACGTGCGTGGTGCCGATCTTGTCGACGTCGATGCGCCGCTTCGTCAGCTCCGCGTTTGGCTGGTCGAGGCGGAAGAGTTCGGCATATGCGGTCAGGAAGGCGCGGGCCACGCTCTCCGCGTCGCCCGCGTTGCGCGCGGCGCGGAACAGCGGGTCGCCGTCGAGTTCGCGCGAAAGATTCTGGCCCTTGAAGAAGCGGACCGTGCCGCTCGCCGGGTCGCGGGTGAGCGTGGAGCCGGGCGGCAGCGCCGGATCGGCGGACGCCTTGGTCCCCCCGGTAGAGCACGCGGGCGCGATCAGGATCACGGCGACCGCGACGACGAGGCCGGGTTTTCGCATCCGCCCACGATACCCGCCAATGGAAAAGCCCGCGCCCGGCGGGGGGCCGAGCGCGGGCCGATGCGAAGAGGAGTGGACGCCCTCGTTTCTAGTCGCCCAGCATGACGCCCAGATGAACGCGTTGCCTTGGGGACGTTCCTGAATTCACCTGAGTCAACAAGGCAGGATCGTCCCCAAGTCAACGGTCAGCGGAGGGTGGCGGCGAGGTGGGTGGCGACGGCGGCGTGGCCTTCGTCGGTCCAGTGGGGGTCATAGGTGAAGTAGGCCGGGACGCCATCGGCGATGCGCTCGCGCAGCACGTTCGTCAGCGAGATGAACTCGACGCCGCGCTCGGCGCACCAGTCGCGCAGGACGTTCTCCTGGGTGTCTAGATGGCGGTAGAGGCGTTCGCGGAAGGGTTCGGGCGGCAGCAGTTCGCCACCTCGATCGCGAAGGGCGGCGAACGCGCGCAGTTGCTCGGCGCTCACCTGGTCGCGCAAGAGCGGCAGCACGACGTGCGGCTTCGACGGCGCGTACGCGACGATCAGCCGCACGCCGCGTTCGCGCGCGAGATCGGCGATCTGGCGCAGCACTACCTCGTTCGTGGTCCACTCGGGCGCCGCCGCGAATGCCTCGGGCTCCCAGTCGAGTCGCATCATGTGCTTCGGTTCCCACGCGTAGTGCTGGGTGGAGCCGCCCGCCGTGACGGCTGCCGGCATCCAGGAAAGCGCGAGGCTCGGCGGAAGCGGCCACTCGGCGCCGATCGGCGCGAGCAGCTGCACGAGCGCCAGCTCGGTGCGCCCGCGCAACGGCGACGTATTCCACACGTAGTCGAGAACGCGATCGAGAACTCCGGCGCCGAAGACACCGGCCTGCTTTGCGGCCGGCGTGCGCGCCGCCGTCTCGGGCACGGGGTCGAGCGGCTTCCAGTCGTTGCCTTCGTAGATCGTGATGATCAGCGTGCGCGCACCGGAATCGAGGCCAAACGCCACCCAGTTGTTCAAGTACTCGCGAATCGTGAGGCCCGAAACGCCGGTGTTGTAGACGCGCAACCCCGTCTGGCGCGCGAGCAGCGACCACCAGGTCTGCGCGTCGGACACCATCGATCCCTCGGTGAACGAATCTCCCGCTACGACCACGTCGTAGCGACCCTCGCGCGGCGGATTGCGCAGGCCGCGGTCGTCGGTGCTGAGCACCACGGGCAGCGCAGGATGACCCGCCACGCGCTGCGGATACGACCGGCCTGGGACCGGCAGATCCTCGCGCAGCACCTCCCAGCGGAAATTCGGCTCGCGCGTCGTCACGGTGCCGCCGAGGCGCGCGCGCAGCGCGGGATCCTGCACGAAGTTCGCGACCGGCGCGCTCTGATAGCGCGGCGCAATGCTGATCCGCGCGAACGACGAGACCACCACGACACCGGCGAACGCCGAGCCCAGCGCGAGCGTCGCGAGCAACACGGTCTCGGCGAGCGACCGGCGGTTCCAGAGCAGCACGGCCAGCAAGCCCAGCAACAGTGTGCCGAGCGCAAGCGCCACGAAATGCCCCAACGCGTAGCGACCCAGCAACAGCGGCTGCTGGCGCGCGACGTGTGCGACCACGGGGCCCGGGATCGCCCAGGCGATCGCGATGATCGCGACGAGGCCCAGCGCCACGCGCCGTCGCGTCGGGACGCTGCGCAGTGCAAATCGTGAGGCTGCGGCGCGCATGAAGTGTCGAGATGCATAGCAGTCGACCGCGCTCGGAGGAACTCACGAACGCGTGCAGGAACGCCGCAATTGCGCGAGCTTCCGCGCGTGGCTGGAGACCTCGCCCTGTTCGCGACGCCGCGTGCGCGCGCGCTCGTGCTCGTCGCGGCCGCGCTGCTGGTGTTCGTGCGGCTCGGCGCCACGGACCTCTGGCCGCCCGATGAGCCGCGCTACGCGCTGGTCGCGGAAGAGCTGCGGACGATGGAACACGGAGCGAGCGGCCTCGTGCTGCTGCATCTGCACGGCGCGCCGTACACCCAGAAGCCTCCCCTCTTCTATTGGCTCGCCGCGGCGGCGGGCGCGCCACTCGGTCGCGTCACCGAGGTCGCCGCGCGACTGCCTTCCGCCCTCGCGGGCCTCGCGACGGTCGCGGCGACGATCGCCATCGGCACGCTGCTTTTCGGTCGCGGCACCGGCACGCTGGCCGGCCTGCTGCTCGCCACCACCTTCGACTGGAGCTATCGCGCGCGCACCGTCCAGCTCGACACGCTGCTCGCGCTCTTCGAAACCACGGCAATCCTCGCCTTCTGGCGCATCGAGGCCGCATGGCGCGCAGCGCCTGGCCCTCCGGGTCATCAAGCATGGCGCGCAGCGCCGGGCCCTCCGGAGCATCAGGCCTCGCGCGTAGCGCGGGGCTTTCCCGGGCGGGAGGCTCATCTCGGCACGAGCCGTCGCGATCTGGTGTGGCTCCACGCTTCGCTCGCGCTCGCGGTGCTCGCCAAGGGACCCGTCGGCTGGATCGTGCCGCTGCTCGCGATCGCCGCGTACCTGGCGTGGGAGCGTCGCCTCCGCGAACTCCGCGGCCTGCTGCCGCTCTGGGGACTCGCGCTCTCGATCCTGCCCGGCCTGGTGTGGATCACCGCGGCGGTCGCGCTCGGCCCCCCCGGCTTCTTCCACGATGCGGTGGTCGACAATCTCTTCGGGCGCGCCGTCGCCGGGACCAGCCACGCACAACCCTTCCACTATTACATCCAGAGGTTCCCGCCCGACCTGTTGCCGTGGCTGCTGCTGCTGCCCGTCACGATCTGGGCGGCGCGCCGCACGCTCGCAGCGGATGCGGCGCCAGTCGACCGCCGCGCGTGGCGTTTCCTGCTGGCGTGGATCGCGACGAGCGTCCTGTTCTTCTCGCTCGCCTCCGGCAAACGCCTGCGTTACCTGCTGACGATCGAGCCGGCCTTCGCGCTGCTCTTCGCCGCGACGCTGCGCGTCTGGCTCGCGACCTCGCTGCGGGCGCCGCGCGTGCTCGCGATCGTGGCAACTGTTCTCGGTGTCGGAATGCTCGGCGCCGGAGGCGTTCTCGTCGGGACGAACCGACTCGGCGACGCGGCGCTGGCGCGCGGGCTCGCCATCGGGCTGGTCGCGACCGCGGCGGCCGGAACGGCGGCGTGGGCGCTGCTCGCGCGCCGTGGCGCCGCGGTGGAGACGCGCATCGTCGTGCTCGCTGCGAGCGTATTCGCGGTGCAGCTCCTGTCGTACGCGTTCGCGATGCCCGCTTTCAACGCCGAGAACTCGCCGCGACCGATCGCCGAGACCGCCACCGCGCTGGCGCGTCCCGGCGAGCCGATCGGCCTGTACCGGGGCCACGACATCGCGAACGCCGTCACCTACTACGAAGATCGACCCACCCGCAAGATCGAGGCGCCCCCTGAGCTCGCTGCGTTCTTCGCGAGCGGCGGGCGCGTCATCGTCTTCGAGGAAGAGCAGCTCGCGAACGTGGAGTCGGTGGCGCCGGTCGTCGTGCGCGGCCGTTTTCGCGTGCGGCGCGAGACATGGCTCGTCGCGCTTCGCAGCGCGCCGGCGTCATGAGCCGCGCGTCTGCCGGAGTCGCTCGGCCGCCACCGCGGCCATCGCCGCCTGCAGGTTGTACGCCGGGATGAAGCCCGCCATCGGGATACTCAGAACGGTGTCGCAGCGCTCGAGTACGGGCGCCGGGATGCCGCGCGTCTCGCCGCCGATCACGAAGAGCACCGGCCCGCGCAGGTCGGCATCCCAGGGCGCCGTGCTCCCCGAGTCTTCGATCGCGAGAATGCGGCGCCGCGCGCTGCGAGCCGCGTCGAGCACCGCGCCGGCGCGCAGCCACCGCACCGGAAAGAAGCGATCGGCGTACATCGATGCGCGCTGGGCCTGCCGGCGTCCGGCGGCGTCCATCGCGGCGTCCAGAAAGATTCCCTCGGCCCCCGACACTTCGGCGCTGCGGATCGCGTAGCCCGCGTTGCCCGGGTAGGCGACGTCGACGAGCAGCCATGCACAGCCCGGTCGCGCGAAAACCTCCACCACGGGCGCGCCGGGATCGGGACCGATCAGCGCGAGCACGTCGCTCGGCTCGCGCGTCCGGCTCATTCTGCGCAGGTCGTTTGCGCTGGTCTCGCAGACGAGGACGCCGCGATCGCGTGCGCGCTCGGCGAGCGCCTGCAACGCGCGCGGCGCGTCGCGCCGCACGAGCAGGAGCCGCAGCGCTTCCCCCCGCGCGAGCGCCGCGGCGATCTCGGCTTCGCCTGCGAGCTGGCGGCGCATCACGGAATCAGAGCAGGCGGATCGTCAGCGGGTAGCGGTACGACTCGCCCTGACTCGCGCGTACCGACGCCACGATCATCAACACGATGTGGAAAGCGGCGAGCACCGGGATCAGCAGGAAGCCGACCAGCACGAAACACAGCGCTCCGACCACGATCGCGTAGAGCGTCACGCTGATCTGGAAGTTCAACGCCTCGCGGCCGTGTTCTTCGATGAAGGCAGATTGATCGCGCTTGATGAGCCACAGCGCGAGCGGCACCAGGATGTGCCCCAGCGCGAAACCCAGCAGGTAGAACGCGAAGCCGCCGAGATGGCAGAAGACCGCCCAATTGCGCTCTTCGTTGCTCGGAAAGCCGGGCGGCAACGCGTCGTCGAACGCGTCGGGGAATCCCGGATCGAGTTGCGGAGGCAGCGGCGGCGTCGCCATCCGCGCAGGCTATCGGCATCTCACGAACTTCGCCCGCGCAGGCCTTGCAGGCGGTTCACCGCGCTCACCACCGCGTCGAGCGACGCGCCGACGATGCTGCGGCGACGCCCGACGCCCCAGAGCGTGCGGCCCGCGTCGTCGCGTACCTGCACGTAGGCGATCGCGGTCGCGTCTTCGCCGTCGCCGAGCGCGTGCTCCGCGTAGTCGAGCACGTGCACGTCGACGTCGCAGCCGCTCCGCAGCGCCGCCACGAACGCGTCGATCGGCCCGCTGCCCTCGCCACGCACACGCCGCTGCTTGCCATCGACGCGCAGCTTGGCGCGCACTTCGAGGCGACCGCGTGCGAGCGGCGAATCGGCGTGGTCCACCAGCTCGAGGCGCCCGCTGCGATCGAGGTACTCGCGCTCGAAGAGTTCGAAGAGCGTCTTCGAGGCGAGTTCCTCCTCACTCGCGTCGGTCACCGCCTGCACGGCGCGGCTGAACTCCTGCTGCAGGCCGCGCGGGATGTGCAGCCCGTGATCCGCTTCGAGCACGTAGGCGACGCCGCCCTTGCCCGACTGCGAGTTGATGCGGATCACCGTCTCGTAGCTGCGCGCGACGTCGGACGGGTCGATCGGGAGATACGGCACCTCCCAGATCTCGTTTCCCGAGTCGCGCAGTGCCGCGAGGCCCTTCTTGATCGCGTCCTGGTGGGAACCCGAGAAGGCCGTGTACACCAGCTCGCCCGCGTACGGGTGGCGCGGATGTACCGGCAGCCGATTGCAGTACTCGGCGACGCCGACCAGCTCGTCGATCTGCGACACGTCGAGCCCCGGGTCGACGCCCTGCGTGCAGAGGTTCAGCGCCAGCGTCACGAGATCGACGTTGCCGGTGCGCTCGCCGTTGCCGAACAGGGTTCCCTCCACGCGCTCCGCACCGGCCAGCTGCGCCAGTTCCGCCGCCGCGACGGCCGTGCCGCGGTCGTTGTGCGGATGCACCGAGAGGATCACGCAGTCGCGGTCGCGGATCGTGCGGCCGAACCACTCGATCTGGTCGGCGTAGACGTTGGGCGTCGCCATCTCGACGGTCGAGGGCAGATTCAGGATCAGCCTGCGATCGGGCGTCGGCCGCCAGACGTCCATTACCGCTTCACAGATCTCGACGGCGAAATCGAGCTCGGTGCCAGTGAAGCTCTCGGGCGAATACTCGAGCCGCACGTCGGTCTCCGGCACGCTCGGGATGAGCGCCTTCACCGCTTCCGCCCCGCGCACCGCGATTGCGACGATTCCCGCGCGATCGGCCGAGAAGACCACGCGCCGCTGCAGCGCCGAGGTCGAGTTGTAGAGGTGGACGATCGCGCGGTGCGCGCCGCGGATCGCCTCGAAGCTGCGCTCGATCAGCTCCGAGCGAGCCTGTGTCAGCACCTGGATCGTGACATCGTCCGGGATGCGCTCCTCTTCGATGAGCAGCCGCACGAAGTCGAAATCGGTCTGCGACGCCGCCGGAAAGCCCACTTCGATTTCGCGGAAGCCCATCTGCACGAGCCGGTCCCACAGCCGCAGCTTGCGCTCCGAGCCCATCGGCTCGACGAGGGCCTGATTGCCGTCGCGCAGGTCGACACTGCACCAGATCGGCGCCTGCGTGAGGGTGCGCGCCGGCCAACTGCGATCGGGCAGTGCGACGGGCGGGAACGGTCTGTACTTGTGCGCGGGCATCGGCTTCACGGCTGGCTCCTTGTGCCGGGCCAACCGGGGCGGGATCTGCAGATCTGGATGGAAGTCGGTGTCTGGGTCCAGAAACGCGAAACCCTCTCCGGCTGGCTCGGCGGGAGAGGGTTTCGCGTCTCGGACTCTTCGGTCTTGCGCGCTAGGCCTCTTCCGCCTCGCTAAGGGCGAGGACGCCCCGAAGCGACGGGAGGTGCAGTTGCGTGCGAGAGCGAGATTCCATGACCGCCCTTGTCTAGAACAGCCCCTGCAATCGGTCAACCGCACCCGATCCATGAGGCCAACGGGAGAGGGCTCCGCGGTAAAGAACGCTCCGCGGTCGGCCGAATCCCGATCGGTGGACCTCGAGAGCGCAACCCCGGAGGCCTCGTGAGCGATCCTCGCGTCGCGAAGCGACACAAGTGGCGGCTGGCCTGCGAGGTCGTGTCCGACGGACGCTCGCAGCGCGCCATCGTGATCGACATCTCCCGGACCGGGGTCTTCGTGCAGACGGGCACGCGGCTTCCGCCCGGTGCGGAAGTGGCGGTGCGCCTGCTGCTGACGGATGCGACGGAGCCGATCCTGATCCGCGCGAAGGTGGCGCGCAACAAGCAGGTGCCCCCGCAGCTCACCAGCGTCGCGCGCGGCGGCGTGGGATTGAGAATTCTCGATGCGCCGCAGGCCTACTACGAGACGATCGCCTCGCTCGAAGGAGGTGACTCGAGGCGACAGCCGAGTGTGACCGTGGCTACGCCCGCAGCGCCGGAACCGGCCAGGACGCGCTTCCGCGTTCGGGTGAAACAGTCGGACGGACAGCGCTCGCGCAGCGTCGAGATTCTCGCGGAGTCCCCTGACGAGGCGCGCACGCGCGCGCTCGCAGAAGTGGGTGCGGGTTGGGAAGCAGTCGCGGCGGACTCGATCGCCTGAGTCGCATGTCCGTGCGATGACGGGGCGCCGCAGCGGCTGACGACGAAGGCCGCGCAGTTGTAGAGTGGCGCGCCATGTCGAAGTCCCGTGCGTTTCGCGTCGCGTGCGTAGCGTCGATGGTGGCGTGCCTCGCGGCGCTCGCGCCGGGAGCGCGCGCGGATCGTGTGCACGGCTCGCTCGAGATCTCGTTCTCCGCCACGTCCACGTTGCACGAGTTCTCGGGCAGCGTCCCAGCGCTCGCCGTTGCGATCGAGCAGGGGCCCGGCGGCGGGTGGTCCGGCGACGTCGACGTGCCCGTCGCGAGCCTGGGCACCGGAATCGCGCGACGCGACGAGAACATGCGCGCCATGCTCGACGCCGCGCAGCATCCGCGCATTCGCGGCCGCTTTCGCGACCTCGGTCCCGAGCAGGTACACGCGAGCGGGGTGCTGCCGTTCCTGCTCCAGATCCGCGATGTCGAGCGTTCCGTCCAGGCCACCGTCTCCCATTGGCAGCAGGATGATCGCAGCGCGCGCTTCGACGCGGAGTTCGACGTGTCCTTGCGAGAATTCGCGCTGGAAGCGCCGCGCGTGCTCTTCGTGCGCGTCGACGACCAGGTCCACGTCACCGTTCACGTCACGCTCGCGCGCAGCTAGGGTCGGGTGACGCCACGATGAAGTTGCTGCTCACGCGCGGGCGTATCCCGTTCCTCGCCTTGCTGCTCGCCGCAACGGCGTGGCTCGCGCTTCACGCGGCGCGCGTCGGTGTGGAGAGCAACAACGAGTCGCTGAATACGCACGAGCCAGGGCAGACCGAAAGCTACGACCGCTTCAAGGCGGTCTTTGGCAGCGACGAAGACCTGCTGCTCGCGGTGGTGCACCCGAAGCTGCTCGAGGCCGAGGGACTCGGCTTCCTCGCGCAGCTGACGGACCGCATCGCGCCGCTCGACGGCGTGCGGCACGTCTTCAGCCTCGCGAATGCGCAGCAGATCGTGACCGGCGCTGGCGGCGCCGAGATGGCGCCCGTCAGCGCGCCTCCCTTCGATGCGCCGGAGTTCGCGGAGCGGTTGCGTGCCGCGCTCGACCGCAATCCGGACTTCACGGGCCTCTTCGTCGCGGCCGATCGGCGCAGCGCGGGAATCCTGATCGAGATCGAGGACCGCCCGGGCGACACGCAATACCGGGCCGCGCTGATCGACTCGCTGCGACGGATCATGGCCGAGACGGGCGACGCGCCTGGCGTGGAACTCCACCTGACGGGCATCGCCGTGCAGAAGCACGACGTCAGCGAGCTGATCGAGCGCGACCGGACCCTGCTCATGCCGATCGCGGTGGTCGTGCTCGGCCTGGTGCTCGCGAGCTTCTTTCGCAGCCTGCTCGGGGTGGCGCTGCCCCTCGCGGTGACCGGCATCACCGTCGCGTGGACACTCGGCTGCTATCAGTTGGCGGGCCTCGAGGTCAACGCGATCACGGCACTCTTGCCGCCGATCCTGATGGTGCTCTCGCTAGGCGTGAGCATCCACCTGATCCAGGGCTGGCTCGACGCCTCCGATGCCGCGGTCGATCGCGCGACGCGCATCCAGGAAGTCGTTCGCAGGCTGGTGTTCCCGTGCTTCTTCTGCACCCTCACCACCGCGATCGGTTTCGGTTCGCTGGTCACCAGCAACATGCCGGCGGTGCAACAGTTCGGCGTCTTCGCGGCGCTCGGTGTCGTCGTCGCCTTCTTCATTGGTATGACGCTCGTGCCGGTGGGGCTCACCTTCTTCGAGCCGCCGAGCGCGCCGCTGCGCTCCGCGCAGCACCGCCTGATCCGAACGGCCCTCGAATGGGCCGCCCGGGTATCGGTCGAGCACCCGTGGCGCGTGCTCGCCATCTTCGCCGGGATCACCGCCATCAGCCTCGCGGGACTTCCGCGGGTGCGGAACAACACCGACCTCGTGCGCTTCCTGAAGAGCGACGCACCGCTCCATCGCGACACGATGTTCATCGACTCGCACCTGTCCGGCGCGTCGACCCTCGAGTTCGTCGTCGCGCGCCGCGACGCTGCGCCGCTCGTCTCGCAGGACGCAGTACAGCGCATGGCCGCGTTCGAGCAGGCGGTGCTCGCGCACCCGGAAGTCACGGGGGTCCTCGACATCCTCGCCGTGCTGCGACAACTCCAACGCGGCGAAGCGGGCGGTGAGGAGCTGGTGCTTCCGCCCGACGAGCGCGCCACCGCCTACGCATTCGATCTCCTGCAAGCGGCGCCCGAGCAGGGCTTGATCCGGAAGCTCGTGGCGCCCGACTTCACGGCTGCGCGCTTCAGCGTCCGCGTCCACGCCGTCGGCACTGCGGTCACCGCGCCGCTCGCAGAGTCGATCCTCCAGGAGGGTCACCACGCGCTCGGTGACGACTACCGCCTCGACGCCACCGGTGCGTTCCACCGGGTGGCCGAGGATTCGAATCGGCTCGTCGATTCCCAGCTGAAGAGCTTCACGAGCGCGGTCGTGCTGGTGTTCGTCGCGATCGGCGTGCTGCTCCGCTCGGCGCGGCTCACGCTGATCTCGTTCGTCCCGAACGTCATGCCGATCGTCTGGACGGGCGGGATGATGGGCTGGTTCGAGATCGACCTCAGCACCGGCACGGCGATGATCGCGTCGTCGGTGATCGGGCTCGTGGTCGACGACACGATCCACTATCTCGATCACTACCGGCACGAATACCGGGGCGACGCCCGGGCCGCGATCGGGAAGACCACCGCTGAGGTCGGCGCGCCGCTCTTGATCAACAACGTCGTGCTGGTGCTCGGCTTCTGGGTGGGCTCTTTCGGGAGTTTCAAGCCGACCATCTACTTCTCGCTGCTTTCGGGCGTGACGATGATCACCGCTCTCGTCTGCGATCTGTTCGTGACACCGGCATCGCTGGTGTTGCTCGATCGCCCGCGCCGGAGCGCGGCATGAAGCGCCGCCGCGCCGCGTCGCTGCTGTTGCTCGCCGGCGTGTGCGCGGCAGCCGCCTCCGCCGAACCGCTGGTTCCGCCGCAACTCGCCCCGCTGCTCGACGCGGCGCACGATCAAGTCCTGCGGCGGAGCTTCGTGCCCTCCGTCGAGCAGAAGGTCGGCGAGCTGCGACTCATCCGGCGCGGCGATTCCGACGTGGTCCAGACGCTGCTCTACACGAAGCTGCTGAAGCGCGTCGTCGCCGAAATTCGGAAGAAGGAACTCGCGAACTGGCCGGCCGACCAGCCCGGGCATGGGGACGCGATCCGCTACATCGAGGCGATCACTGCGGTCCAGGAACAGATCTGGGACCGCACGCCGCCCAGCGAGTTCGCGCGCGACCGGCGCCAGAAGATGGTCATCGAGTTCATCCTCTCCGGGACCAGCGCGCTGATCGCGGTCGGCAGCTTCGAGATGGACGAGACCGAGGGCGAGGTGCGCGTGCTGCGACGCGATCCACTCGTCGTACTCGAGCCATCTCGAACCTACGCGGGACGCAACATGCGTCTCATCGCGGCCGACTCGTTCCACGTCGGCGAGGCGGAACTCGGGCCCCTGCTCGAAGCGATGCCGCTGCTGCGCGATGGAATCCCGAGGTAGTTGCATCCCACTCGCGCAGCCCCGAAGCCCTGCTGGTTTCTGGTTTCGTCCCGCGCTGGATCGACCAGTTGATATACTGCGGTGCCCCTCGCCATGCGGAGCCGCCGATGCTGCGCCCTCCTCCCCGCTCCTTCCGCACGCTCGGAGTTGCGCTTCCGTTGCTCCTTCCGCTGCTCGGATTCGGTTCCTGCCAGCTCGGCGTCATCGCAGTCGACCTTCCTACACTTTCGGGTGAGTTTCCGGTCCAGATCGCGTTGGCGCCGGGAACCGATCCGGCCGCCGCGACCGTCGCACTCGACGGCGCCGACGTGACGAAGCGCTTCGCCGCGGGCGGAGCCGGTCTCGTCGGTTCGATCCCGGTGCCCGCCCCCGGCCCGCACCGCATCCAGGTGACGCGCCCCGTCACGTTGCTCCCGGGCCTCTCGATCCCGCTCACCGCGGGCCGGGACTTCCGTGCGCCCGAGCCGGCGCCCGCCCTGCTGTGGGCGGAACCAGCGGCCGGCGCCAGCGACGTGCCCCGCACGGCGTGGCTGCGTCTTCGCCTGGCGACACCTCTCAGCAACGGCGTGCTCGCCGGCTTCGGCTTCGCGCTCGAGTGCAACGGCGCGCGCGTCGCGCGCCGCGCGCACGCACTCGCCGATGGCACGCTGATCCTGAACCCGTCGCGCGAGCTTCCGGCCGGCGGGAGTTGTCGCGTGGTCTGGCGCGGCGACGACGGCGCCGTGGCGGAGAGCTCTTTCCAGGTCGCGGCCGACGCGACCGGCGCGTCCGCCATTGCGCTCTACGACCGTCGCGACCCGCTCGCGCTCGCGCCCTTCCCCGACGACTACTACACGGTCGCCGATTCCGCGAAACCGAGCGGTGTCCGACTCGAGCTCCCCGTGCCGCCCTTTGCGGAGCCGTTCCAGGCGCATGCCTTCGAAGCGCTGGTCGCGCAGACCCTAGGCGTCGACGGCTGGAGTCGCATGGCGCACATCGCGCTCGCTTTCTCGCATCCTCTCGATCCCTCGGCATTGCCCGCCGACGAATCCGCGTCGCAGGATCCCTTCGCGCCGATCGCGCTGATCGACGTCGACCCCGCGAGCCCCGCTTTCGGCGAGCGGATTGCGTATCGCATCCTGCTGCGCAGCGACGCAGCGCCGGACGGCAGTTTCGACCACACAGCGCTGCTGTTCCCGAGCATCGACCTGCGCGAGCACGGCCGCTACGTGGTCGTCGTCACGCGACGCGCCTTCGCGGCCGGTGAACCGGGGCGACCGCTGGGTCCGTCCCCGTTCTTTGCGAGCGTCCTCGCGTCGCCCGTCGGTCGCGACGCGCCCGAGGTCGTGCAGCTGCGCGAAACGATCGAGCCCGCACTCGCGGCGGTTGCGGCGCTCGCCGAGGTTCCGATCCCCGCCGAGGACATCGCGCTCGCCGTGCAGCTCTCGATCCGCACGCAGCCCGGCGTCGAAGACAGCGTGTACTTCAAGGAGCGGGCGCTTGCGGCAGCGCCGCCGGAACTCGTGCTGCCCACGCCCGCGGCCCCCTGCCCGAACCCCACCGCGTTCTGCATCCAACTGGTGCCCACGCGCGGGCTCGAGATCCGCGGCCGGGTACGATTGCCGGAGTATCGGAACCCGGCTTCGCAGGTCCTCGAACGCGACGCGAACGGGATTCCCGTCCAAACGGGTACGAACGAAGTGCCGTTCATGATGACGCTGCCGCTGGAAGCGCTCGACGGCCCGGTGCCGATCGTGATGTACCAGCACGGCAACCCGGGCGGTCCGATCGAGGCCACACGCGACAGCGGCACCGGCTATCTCGACGACGCGGGCTTCGCCGTCGCCGGCATCCAGGACACGCTGAACCGCCAGATCGGACAGGACGCCGCACTGCAAGTCACCGTGATCCTCTTCTCGCTGGTGCAGTGGCAGCAGCTTCCCGACTATTGGAACCAGACCGGCGCCGACATGATCGGTTTCCTGCGCGCGATCCAGGGCATGGGCTCGCTCGATCTGCTGCATCGCGATGCGCTGGGACAGCCCGCCATCGGTCCCGACGGCATCCCGGAGATCGACACCAGCCGCATTCTCTACCACGGGATCAGCGAGGGCGGAAACAACGCGCAGCGCTTCCTGCCCTTTGCGCCCGAGATCATCGCGGCGACCCCGACGGTGGGCGGCGCGCGTCTCGGGGAGACGCTGATCCACCAGTCGGGCGACACGCTGCTCGCGCAGATCGGCCCCACCATGCCCGAGTTGCGACCGGTGGATCTGTGGGCGGGGCTCACGCTCTTCCAACTCGGCTTCGATCCGCAGGATGGACACACATTCCTGCGTCATCTCTATCGCGAGCCGCTGCTGCCGTTCGCCGGTTCCAGCGACGTGACGCCGCCGTCCGCCTTGTTTACCGAGGGCGTCGGCGACTCGCTGGTGCCGAACAGCGCGAGCCGCGCGATGGCAGCCGAACTCGGCATCCCGCACGTGCGGCCGATCGCGCGCAACGTTCCGGCACTCGTGCAGGTGGACGCTCCGCTGGCGGAGAATCTCGCCCCCGGACTCACCAGCGGGTACTTCCAGTACGACCCGGAGACCACGCCGTACTGCGTCACGCGCCCGCAGCCTGAGGGACACTACTGCCCGCAGAGCGCCACCGAGGCGCAGGCGCAGCGCCGGCACTTCCTCGAGTCCGCGCTCGGCGGCGCGGCCGAGATCGTCTCGCCGTTCTGACGTGAGCGAAGCGCTCGCCGCCGCATTCCCGTCCGGCCGCTGGCGCGGACGCTTCGTCTGGTGCGAAGCGCCGCGCATCGGGGCGGAGCCGGGCGCAGCAATGGGACGCGTGGCGGCGCAGGACTCGGTCACGGCGTGCTTCCGGCGCCGCCTCGACCTCGCGAGCGTCCCCGCATGCGCCCCGGCGCGCGTCAGCGCCGATTCGCGCTACGCGCTCTTCGTGAACGGCATCGAGGTCTCGCGCGGCCCGGTGCGCGCGAACGGCCGGCGCCTCCACTACGACGTCATCGACCTGGCGCCGCTGCTGCGACCGGGCCGCAACGCGATCGCCGCGCTGGTGCGCTTCTTCGGACGCGCGAACCCGTGGTGGGCGCCGGTACCCGCGAGCTTCGAACTGGGCGCGGGCGGCTTCCTGTTCGAAGCAAAGCTGGGCGACGCGTGGCTCGTCTCCGATGCGGAGTGGTGCGCGCTGCGCGCGGACGCCTGGCAGGCGCTCGCCGCGGGCGGCGTCGGCGGCATGCCGATCGAACTCTTCGACGCGCGCGAACTCCCCGCAGACTGGCGGCACACCGATTTCGACGACTCGGCGTGGCAGCCGGCGCGCGTCCTCGCGGCCAACCACCTCGGCTTCGGCGGTCGGCACGAGCCGCCGATCGCGCCCTACGGCGCGCTGCGCCCGCGACCGATCGCGCTGCTCGCGCGCGTGCATCGCGAAGGCACACCGGCACGCGTGGCGCGTGCCGCCGCGCGAGCGCCGCAAGACGATCCCGTCGCAACGGTGCTCGGCGACATGCAGGACTCGCAGGCCGACGAAGCGGTCGCGCTGCGCTGGCCGCTCGTGCTCGCGTGCGACGGGGCGGCTCCGCACGTCGTCACGATCGACTTCGGCGAGATCGTGTCCGGCACCGTGACGCTCGACCTCGAAGCAGCGGCTGGCGCGCGCATCGACGTCGCCGCCGCGGAATTCGCGGGCGCCGACGGACGGCTCGATCCCGACGACGAGCGCGCGGGCTTCCGCTATCTGGCGCGCGGTCGCGACGACCGCTTCGAGACCTTCCAGCCGCTCGGCTTCCGCTATCTCGGCCTTTCGATCCGCGCGGATGGCGCGCTGCTCTTGCGCGGCGCCGGCGTCCATGAGCGACTCCATCCCCGCGAAGCCGGTCCCTTCTTCGAATGCAGCGATCCCGTGTTGAACCAGATCTGGGCGGTCGGACGGCGCAGCGTCGATCTCAACTCGCACGACGCCTACCTCGATTGCCCGACCCGCGAACAGCGCGCCTGGACGGGCGACATGGTCGTGCATCAGATGGTCGACTTCGCGACGCATCCGGATTGGCGGCTGGCGTGTTGGAACGTCGAGCTGTGCGCGTCGCCGCGTCCCGACGGCATGTTGCCGATGGCCGCCGGTGGCGACTTCGAGCACTTCGATACCGGCTTCATCCCCGACTGGGCGCTGCACTGGGTGCACGCGCTCCACAACCTGTGGCGCTACACCGGCGACCGCGCACGCGTCGCACGGCTGATGCCGATCGCCGAGGGCGTGCTGCGCTGGTTCGAGGCGTTCCAGGCCGACGACGGACTCGCGAGCGACGTGACGGGCTGGGTCATCATCGACTGGAGTTCCGTTTCGGTGGATGGCAAGTCCTCGGCACTGAACGCGCTGTGGGCGCGCGGCCTGCGCGATTTCGCCGAAATCGCGGAGTGGCTGGGCGACGCGGGCCGCGCGCGCTGGGCGCGCGAACGGCACGCGCAGCTGCGCGACGCCTTCGAGCTGTTCTGGGATCCCGAGCGCGCGCTCTACGTGGACTGCGCGATCGGTCGCGAACGCCAACGCCCGGTGAGCCAGCACGCGCAGGCCGCTCCGCTCGCGGCGGGGCTCGTGCCGGAGGCGCGCGTCGCGCGCGTCGTGGATCTGCTGCTCGACGAGTCGCGCGAGGTGCACGCGACCTGGTCGCGCGCGAGCGGCGACGCGCGGCGACCCCGGCCCCACGAGCACGGAGTCGGCGGTCCCTATCTCGTGGCCGGTCCGCCGCCGCCGTGGTGGGATGTCGAGCGTGGCATCGTCCGCGCCCAGCCGTTCTTCTGTTACGTCGTCCACGACGCGCTCGCGGCCGCCGGTTGCGAGGATCGCATCGCCGCGCAGTGTCGGCGTTGGGAAGTGCTGCTCGAGCGCTGCGCCACCTCGTGGTCCGAGACCTGGTACGGCGGCACGGTCTCGCACGGCTGGGGCTCGACGCCGACCCGCGACCTGCTGGTACGTACGCTCGGCGTCGGACCCGCGGAGCCCGGCTTCGGGCGCGCGCGCATCGCGCCGCGACTCGGTCCCCTCGCATGGGCGCGCGGCGCGATCCCCACGCCACGCGGACTGCTGCACGTCGCGGTCGACGCCGAGCGCATCACGGTCGAGAGTCCCGTGCCCTTCGAGCTCGATTGCGACGGGCG
>JAGSPS010000119.1 GCA_018262315.1 Deltaproteobacteria bacterium
CCCGCCGAGAGCCCGACGTAGTCCGTGTAGAAGAACTGCAAGTTGACCGCGACGACGAGTCCCAGCAGCGAGAACGCGAAGTTGCCGGCGCCGTATCCGAGGATGGACGCGAACGGAACGCGCGTGCGGCGGCTGGCAGAGACGACAACGGGGTCTTCGCTCGCCGCCTGTCGCCGTGCGTCGCGCAATGGCCCGCCTCTCGGGCGCGACGTTCGCACACGCGCGACTGCTCGAGCAATCGGGCATCCTGCGGTGACGCCGCGCGCCGGCGCGATGCTGCGCGCGAGAGGGAGGCGGGGCGCAGTGATCGGCATCATCGGCGGCACGGGGCTCTACGGAATGGACGCGTTCGAGGAACGCGCGATGCACGCGGTCGCGACGCCGTTCGGCGCCCCGTCGGCGCCGGTGCGCATCGGCATGCTCGGCGGCACGCCCGTCGCATTCCTGGCGCGCCACGGCGAGCGCCACGAATACCTCCCGAGCGAGATCAACTTCCGCGCCAACGTCTGGGCGCTGAAGTCGCTCGGCGTGCGCACGCTGATCGGCGTGTCCGCCGTCGGAAGCCTGCGCGAGGAAGTGCAGCCGGGCGACCTGGCGCTGCCCTCCCAGTACCTCGACGCGACGCGCGGGCTGCGCGCCGCGAGCTTCTTCGGTGGCGGCATGGTGGCGCACGTCTCGACGGCCGAGCCGACGTGCGGCGCCACCGCCGATTGCATCGCGCGCGTGGCGCGCGGCTTCGGCTGGACGCTGCACACCGACCTCACGTACGCATGCGTCGAGGGCCCGCGGCTCGGCACGCGCGCGGAGAGCCTGATGCTGCGGGGGGCCGGCGCCGACCTCGTCGGCATGACCAACGTGCCCGAAGCGTTCCTCGCTCGCGAAGCGCAGCTCGGCTACTGCACGATCGCGCTCGTCACGGACTACGACTGCTGGATGGACGATCCCGCGCAGCACGCGAGTGTCGCCGACGTGCTCGCGCTGTATCAGGCCAACCTCGGCCGCGTGCAGCAACTCCTCGCCGCCGTGGTTCAGGAGCCGCGGGAAGGCGACTCGCGACCGTGTCGAAGCGCGCTGCGCGGCGCGCTCGTCACGCCCCGCGAACGCCTGACGGAAGCGCAGCGCGAGATCCTCGCGGTGCTCGAGAGCTGAACCGCTGGCGCGCTCAGTGCCCGCGCGTCTCGCTGCAGGACGCGCCGTAGCGGAAGCAGCTGTAACAGCGCGGATGCTTCAGGCGCACGCGCATCCCGAGGCTCTCGCGCAGTGTGGCGCCCTGATCATAGGCGGGATCGTCGTCCACCAGCGTGCAGGCGTATACGCGCATCCGGCCGCCCTGCTTCACGACCATCTTGGAGTATGCGCACATGAACTCGCGCCGCGTCGCTTCGGTCTGGAACCGCGTCATGCACGACTCGGTCACGTCGGGCACGTCGCGCTGCGCGCCCGGCGCGCCGAAGTCCGGAAACGCGACCAGCGTGAGATCCTCCGGAACGCCGTGGCGGCGCAACAGATCCCGGTAGGCCGCCTCGACGCCCGCGCCGTCTTCATTCGGCGCCATCTGGCGTGCGATCGAAACCTTGAAGCCGCGCGCATGCAGTTCGCGCAGCGCCGTCCAGGCCTTCGCGAAATTGCCCGCGCCGCGCCCGGCGTCGTGCAGCGCCTCGTCGGAATGGTCGATGCTGATCCGAAACGCGAGCGAATGCGCCGACGCGCGAAGCGGCTCGATCTGCTCGAGTCGCTGCGTCAGCGCATCGACCCCGTTGCTGAGCACGAGGCACCGGGCGCGATCGAGTGTGTACGCCAGAATGCGTACGATGTCGCGGTTGACGAACGGCTCGCCGCCGGTGAAGGAAAACTGGCGCACGCCCAGCTCCACCGCTTCGTCGACGAAGGGGCGCACGTCGCCGAGCGTGACGTGGCCGAGCCGGCCATCGCCCGGCTTCGACCCCTCGAAACAGAACGGACACGCGAGATTGCACGCCGTGCCGGTGTGAAACCAGAGTTCCGAGAGCGTGTGCGGCTGGATGTAACCGCGCCGCTCACCGAGCCGCGTCTCCAGCCACTCGTCGTTCGCATGGACCGGCATCAGGTCTCCCGTTCGGTTCGTGAGTCTAGAGCGCGCAGGCGTCTCGTCGGGATGCGAGGTGCCAGCGGTAGAGGACGATGCGAGAGTCTCCCAGCGCGCCCAGGACGACAAGGACGACGACCATGACGACGACCCAAGGACCCTCGAACCCCGATGTCCTCGCGCGCGCCCGGCCGCTGCTGCGCCTCGCGCCCGGCACCGCGCTGCCGCCCGTCGCGGACGGCATCCTCGATCTGCTCGACCCGGCCTTCGCGCCGACCGCGACGCAGCGTTCGCTCGACACGGTTGCCACCGCCTGGCTCTACGACGTGATGCGCGATCGCATCGTGCGCTGGATCGGCATGCCCGCGTTCGCGAACGAAGTGCACGCCGTCGTCGAGCGCCTGGGGCTCGCAGCCGGCGACGTCGTACTCGACCTGGCCTGCGGGCACGGCAACTTCACCGCGGAATTCGCGCGCCGCGTCGGCCCGACGGGTCTCGTCGTCGGGCTCGACATCGCGTCGTCGATGCTCGCACGCGCCGCCGCTCGCGTGCAGCGCGAAAGACTCGACAACGTCTTGCTGGTGCGCGGCGACGCGCTCGCGCTGCCCTTCGCCGACGCCGCCTTCGCAAAACTCAACTGCTCGGGCGGCCTGCACCAGATGCCGGATCTCGCGCGCGCGCTCGCCGAGCTGGCGCGCGTCGCGAAGCCTGGCGCGCGCCTTGCGGCCAGCGGCCTGGCCCGGACCGGCGCCGACGAGGACGGAGTGCGCGACTGGCTCCGGCGCCGCTTCGCGCTGCACTTCGTCCCCGTCGCTCGGCTCGCGCAGGCGATCGAGCACGCCGGCTTCGAGCAGGTCGAGACGCGGATGGCGGGAGCCTGGTTCGCCTACGCGTCCGCGCGGCGGCGACTCGATCCGTAGCGCTCATGGAGGACTGGCCCCGGGCCGACAGCAGCCGCGCCGCACGCGGGCCGCCGCTCGCCCGGAATCGCGAGGAATCGGCGTCCAATCGTGTCGAGCGGCGGAAGGTCGTACGCCCGAGTGATTGCGATGCCCGCGCGGTACGGCCCCAAGGACTTCGCGCTCACGACATCCCACTCGCGCATGCCCGTCACTCCAGGGGTTCGATCGGGATCGGCCGCTCGTGCCGCTGGCAGCGGCTCCAGCCGGCGCGAAGCTCGTCGCGATGCAGCGCCGCCCACTCCATTGCCAATCCGAGCGTACGGCGGGGCAAGGAGCCGGCCACGACCTCCAGCGTCTCAATCAGGATCTCGGCCTTGTGCCCACTGTACTCCACGTGGAAGTGCGACGGCGCGTGATCGCGGAAGAACATCCGGATGACGATGCCATAGAAGCTCGCGACGCCCTTGGTGCGGAAGCGCTGCACGGCGTTCACCTCGAGCTGGTCGTTCTTCGCGAAGCCCTCGTCGAGCAGCACCACGCGCAAGGACTTGCGCTCGGCGATCGCGCGGATCGCTCCGAGCGTCAGCGTCTCGACAGGCGTGGTGAGCGGGAAGCCGCTCTTCAGCAGGATCTCCCACAGGAGATCCTCGGCGCTCCGCTGAGCGACCCACCGTTGTTGTTCATCCGGGATCAATCTGCCGATAGCTCGAATTCCGTGAATCGCCGCGCGGGTGATCGCGCCTCGCCATTGCCGCCGCCCGCTGCTACCAAGCCGGCTTCGCGAGGGAGTCGCCGATGACTGCGCCCGTCCCGCTGCGCGTCTTCACCCCGTTTCGATTGGGTCCGCTCGAGCTGCGCAACCGGATCGTGAAGTGCGGCACGAACGAGGGCATGTCGCGCGGCGGCCTCGTGACGGATCCGCTGCTCGCCTGGCATCGCGAGTTCGCGGCGGGCGGCGTTGCGATGACGACGCTCGCCTACTGCTCGGTGTCGGCGGACGGACGCACCTTCCGCGACCAGATCTGGATGCGCGACGAAGCGCTGCCCGGGCTGCGCCGCTTCACCGACACGATCCACGCCGAGGGCGCGCGCGCCGCGATCCAGCTCGGCCACGCCGGCTGGTTTGCGACGCCGGGCGTGATCCGCGCGAAACCGCTGGGGCCCTCGCGCACCTTCAGCCCGCGCGGCATGTGCTTCTCGCGCGCGGCCAGCGAGGCCGACCTCGATCGCCTCGAGCACGAGTTCGCCGCCGCCGCGCGGCTCGCGGTGGACGCCGGTTTCGACGGCATCGAGGTGCACATCGGGCACGGCTATCTGCTCGCGCAGTTCCTGTCTCCCTACAACAATCGGCGTCGCGACATGTATGGCGGCAGCATCGAGAATCGCGCGCGCTTCCCGCGCCGCGTGCTGCGCGCGGTGCGCGAGGCGATCGGCGGCCGCGCCGCAATCTGGGCGAAGCTCAACATGGAGGACGGCTTCAAGGGCGGCATGACGCTCGACGAGGGCGTCCAGGTCGGCCGCTGGATCGAGGCCGACGGCTCGGTGGACGCGCTCCAACTGACGGGCGGCCACACCACGCGCACGCCGTTCTTCTTGATGCGCGGCGACGTGCCGCTGCGCGGCATGATCGAGAACGAGAAGAGCGCGGGTTCCCGCCTCGGGATGCGCCTCTTCGGGCCGTTCCTGATCCGTCCGTACCCGTTCGAGGAGGCCTTCTTCCGCACCTCCGCGCTGCGCTTCCGCGCGGCGCTTCGGCTTCCGCTGATGCTGCTCGGCGGCATCACGCGGCTCGACACGATGGAGCGCGCGATCGGCGAGGGCTTCGAGCTGCTGGCGATGGGCCGCGCGCTGATCCGCGACCCCGACCTCCCGCACCGCATGCAGGCGGGCGAACTCACGGCGTCGCGCTGCGTGCCCTGCAACCTCTGCGTGGTCGAGATGGAGCGCGGCGCGACGCGCTGTGTGCTGCGCGAGACCTGAAATCCGGCCGCGCCGCGTGCGCTCGAGAAGGAGTCGCACCCCTCGTGAAACTCGTTTGCTCCCATCGCATCCCGCTCTCCGCCGACGCATTCTGGTCGCTGCTTCACGAGGACCCCTACGAGTCCCAGTGGGCAGCGGCGATCGGCCTGCGCGCGTATCGGGAGCTGGAGCGACACGAGAGCCCGAGCGAAGTCTACCGACGCATTCAGGTGGAGGTCGCACTCCCCGACGCCTTGCTCTCCCTCATCCGGCGCGCCGGGGCGAGCGGGCCGCCGAGCTACGTCGAAGAGCAGTGGCGAAGCCGCACCGAGCGCGCGGTGCGCTGGCGCATCACGCCGCACACGTTCGCCGATCGCGCGCGGGCGAGCGGGATCGTACGCGTCGAACCGTGCGGGCCGGCGAGCTGCGAGCGGCTGCTCGACGGCTCGATCGAGGTCGACGTGCCGATTGCGGGACAGCTCATCGAGCGCATGGCGGTGGCGATGGTCGTGGACTCGTACAAGAAGGGAGCGAAGCTCGCCGCCCGGATCTGAGAAGAGTCAGCGGCCCTTGTACTGCGGCTTGCGCTTTTCCATGAAGGCGCGCGGCCCTTCGCGTGCGTCCTCGGTCTGGAACACGGGGCCGGAGAGTTCGGACTCGATGCGGAGCGCCTCCTGCTCGGGCTTGCCGAGACACGCGCGTACGGACTTTCGAATCGCCTTGACGGCGAGGGGACCGTTCGCAGCGATCTTCTCGGCGATCTCCATCGCTTTCGCCATCACCTGATCGGCGGGCACGACGTAGTTCAGGAAGCCGATCGCCTGCGCTTCGGCTGCGCTGATGAGATCGCCCGTGAGCAGGAGTTCCATCGCCTTCGCGAAAGGAAGCTGCACGGGCAGGCGCACCGTGGAACCGCCGGCCGGGAAGACCGCCCACTTCGCCTCCTGCACGCCGAACTTCGCTTCGGGACACGCGACGCGGATGTCGGTGCCCTGCACCAGCTCCATGCCACCCGCGATCGCATGGCCGTTGATGGCGGCGATCACCGGTTTCACCGTGTCGAAGTTGCGCAGCAACGCGCGTGAGGGAATCCCCGGCTCCGACACCAGGCGGTGATCCCATTCGTTCTCCGGCTTGCGCGCGCCCGTCATCATCGGGATGAGCTGGCCGAGGTCGGCGCCCGCGCAGAACGAGCTGCCGATGCCGGTCACGATGCACACGCGAACCTCGTCGTCGTCGCGCGCGGCGCGCCAGGCGTCGGCGAGACGTACGGCGACCTCGGGACTGATGGCGTTGCGGGCATCCGGGCGGTTGAGCGTGACGATCGCCACGTGGCCCCTGGTTTCGTAGTTCACGACCGCCATGAAATCCCCCCGTGGGTGAGCTCGGTTACGTGCGATCTCGGCGGCGCCCTGCGCACCGACGAGCGCCTCGATGCAATCGAAGAGGAAGTAGAACACGAAACGGCTCGCCGCGAGCGACGCCGCGTGGCTGGCCGCTACCAGGTGGGACTCGCCATAAGCCTTGCTTAAGGAGACGCCGCGACGCTTGCCCCCGTCGAATCTCTCGACGGAGGTTTCTGCCCATGCGATCCACGATCCTGGTTGCCGCGGCCTTCGCGCTCGGCGTCGCAGCTGCGCGCGCCGAAACGCCCGCAGATTTCGAAGCGGCCTTCGCGGCCGAAGCGCGTCGCGCGGATCCCGCGTTCGCGGGTTTCTCGGCCGCGCGGGGCCAACAGTTCTTCGGCTCCACGCACGGCGGAGACTGGAGCTGCGTCTCGTGCCACACCAAGGACCCGAGCGCGGTCGGCGAGCACGTCGTCACCGGCAAACGCATCGAGCCGCTCGCCCCCGCGGCGAATCCCAAGCGATTCAGCGATCCCGCGTCGGTCGAAAAGTGGTTCAAACGCAACTGCAACGACGTCCTGAAACGGCTCTGCACCGCGCAGGAGAAGGGCGATGTGCTGGCCTGGCTGATGATGCCGGGCGCGGGGGGTGGACGATGAAGACCTGCATCCGGATCCTGATCGTTTCGAGCGCCGTCGCGGTCGCGTCTCTCACGGCCGGGCCCAGCGCAGCGAAGTCGCGGCACGCGCCGCTCCTGCCCGCCTACGTGGAGGAGTGTGGTTCGTGCCACATCGCCTTCCCGGGTCGCATGCTCGATGCCGCTTCGTGGATCGCCGTCCTCGAGGGGCTCGAGCAGCACTTCGGCGTGGACGCAAGCGTGGATGCCAAGACGCTCGAGCCGATCCGCGCCTACCTCGCGGGTACCGCGCGATCGAAACCGACCACGGCCGGCGGGGTTCCGCTGCTGCGCATCACCGAAACGCGCTGGTTCCGCCACGAGCACGACGAGGTTCCGCAACGCCTCTGGCAGGAACCGGACGCGGTGAAACCGGCCGACTGCGCGGCCTGCCACCGCAGCGCCGCGACGGGCTCGTACTCAGAGCACGACCTGCGCCTGCCCAAGAAAGGAGAAGCCAAGTGAGCAACCGCATCCTCGTCTGGGATCTCCCGCTGCGGGTCTTTCACTGGGTGCTGGCGGCGAGCTTCGCTGGCGCGTTCCTCACGGCCGAGAGCGAACGGGTGCGCGACCTGCACCTGCTCTGCGGCTACACCTTCGTCGGTGCGATCGCGTTCCGCCTGCTGTGGGGCTTCGTCGGCACCCGCCACGCGCGCTTCTCGGCGCTGCGCTTCGGGCCCGGGGCAAGCCGCCGCTACCTGCTCTCGCTGCTGCGGGGCCGGCCCGATCGCCATCTCGGGCACAATCCGCCCGGCGCCGTGATGATCCCGCTGCTGCTCGGACTCGGTCTCGCGATCGCGGCGTCGGGCTGGGCGGTCTACGCGGACGCGGGCGGCGAGTGGCTCGCGGAGGCGCACGAGATCGCGGCCACGGTCATGCTCGTCGCGGTCGCCGGTCACGTGCTCGGCGTAATGGCGGTGAGCGTCCTGCAGCGCGAGAACCTGGTGCTCCCGCTCGTCACGGGCCGCAAGCGCGGCGCACCGGGCGAAGGCATCCGAAGCTCGCGTCCGCTCGCGGCGCTGCTACTCCTCATCGCGTTGGCGGGTCTGTGGCTGCCCGGAATCGCCGCGCGAGAACGCCGGCTGGCGGCGAGCGCGCAGAGCGCGTCGATCGCAGCGGCCGGAGAGCCGGCGACGGTACGGACCGGGCATATGGACTGAGCGCGAGGGCGAAAGGGGGCGAAGCGGCGCATGCGGGTGCTCGTCGTCGAGGACGATCGACTACTCGGCGACGCGCTCCGCGTCGGCCTCGCGCAGGCCGGCTTCGCGGCGGACTGGGTGCACGACGGCAGCGCGGGGCTGATGGCGCTCGCGAGCGAGCCTTTCGCCGCGGTCGTGCTCGACCTCGGGCTCCCGAAGCTCTCGGGGCTGGATCTGCTGAAGCGCCTGCGCGGCGCGGGCAACGCGGTGCCCGTGCTGATCTTGACGGCTCGCGACGCGGTACCGGATCGCATCGCGGGTCTCGACGCGGGCGCCGACGACTATCTCGTCAAGCCCGTCGATCTCGGCGAACTCGCCGCGCGGCTGCGCGCGCTCGTCCGCCGCTCCACAGGGCGGGCGGCGCCACTGCTCACGGGCGGTCCGCTCGACATCGACCCGGCCGCGCACGCCACGCGCTTCCGCGGCGACGCCGTCGAACTCTCGGCGCGCGCGGTCGCGCGGCGGCCCCCACGCGCGCGCGCCGCCGGCCGCGTGCTCTCGAAGGAACAGCTCGCCGAACGCGTGTACGGCTGGGGCGAAGAGGTCGAGTCGAACGCCGTCGAAGTGCACGT
>JAGSPS010000120.1 GCA_018262315.1 Deltaproteobacteria bacterium
CTGTTCCTGCGCCGCGAGCTGCGACTCGAAGCGGCGCCCGACGCGCTCGATGCGCTGCCCGCGATCTCGACGTCGGTCGTCGGCAACGTGGTCCACGCGACTCTACAGCGTGTCGTCGATCGCGCCGTGGGCAAGCGCTCCGAGGACCACGAACCGCTTCGGGTCGCATTCGCGCGCGGCGCGGTGCGCGCGCCGTGGCCGGAGCCGGCGGAACTCGAGGCGATCGCAGCGGAGGAGGCGTTGCGCGTCGCAGCGGTGGAGGGCGTTCGCATCCCGGGTTTCGCGCGTGCCGTGGCGCGGCGTGCACTCGCGATGATCGAGGTGGCGCGCGCGCGCGACTGGAGCGACCCGGACGGACTCGCGGTGCTGGGCGCCGAACTCGCCGGCGACGTCGTCGTGCGAGACGCGGCGGGACGCGAGCGCCGCATCGGCTTCATCGTGGATCGCGCCGATCTCGCCGGCGGCGTGTTGCGTCTCACCGACTACAAGACCGGCACGCCGGTCAGCACCGTCACGGGGGAGCCCAAGAAGCGCGAGAAGCTGCTCGATGCAGTTTCGGAAGGGCGAGCGCTGCAATCCGTTGCGTACCTCGCAGCGGCGCAGGCGCTCGGCGCAGCGCAGGCGGAGGGGCGCCTGCTCTACCTGCGCGAAGGCCTCGACGACCGCTCGCGCGCCTTCGTCGCACGGCACGACGACGCGGAACTGCTCGCGGCGTTCGGGGCGACCGCGCGCACGGCGCTTGCTGCGTTCGACGCCGGCACGCTGTTTCCGCGCCTCGTCGAGCCGGAGAAGGACGAGGAGCCCTCGGCCTGTGAGTGGTGCGAGGTCGCAGCCGCGTGCCTGCGCGGCGAGAGCAACCCGCGCGCGCGCCTGCGCGAGTGGGCGGCAGCGGAGGCCGCGCGCCACGACGCCGCGAGCGCAGCCGACCGCGCGCTGTTTGCGGCCTTCGCATTCGGTCGCGAACCCGAGCCGCGCGAAGAGGACGCATCGTGAGCGCGCAGGCGGGTCAGGACGCTGGCCGCGCCGCCGACACCGCGGCGCGACGCGCGGCGCAGACGGTTTTTTCGGGTCCGATGGTGCTGGTGGCGGGTGCGGGAACCGGCAAGACCACGGTGCTCGTCGCGCGCGTGCTCGCCTGGTGCCTCGGTCCCGGGTGGCACCGCGCGGAGCAGGCGCTCACGACGGTGGGATCTGCAGCGCCGGCTCCGCGGGCGGTGGCCGAGCGCACACTCGAACGCGTCGTCGCGATCACCTTCACGGAGGCGGCCGCGGCCGAGATGGAAGCGCGCGCCATGCAGGGGTTCGCGAAGGTCGCCGCGGGTGGGGTCGTGCTGGGCCTCGATGCGGAGGTTGCCCCGGCCGACGCAGCGGCGCGTCGCAAGCGCGCGCGGCTGCTGCTCGCCGGCTTCGACCACCTGCACGTGCAGACCATCCACGCGTTCTGCCGGCGCCTGCTCTCCAATCATCCGCTGGAAGCCGGCGTCCACCCGCGCTTTGCGGTGGACGCGCGCGGCGCCGCGCGCAGCGCGGCGGCGCGCGAGGTGCTCGAAGCGCGGCTGCGCGCGATGGCGGAGCACGGCGATACCGATCTGGAGGCGTTGCTGCTGCACGGCGTGGGCGCGCCGGAACTGGCGGAGATGCTGGATGCGCTGCTCGCCGCGGCCGTGCCGGCGCACGCGTTCGCGCTCGATCCGCTTGCGCCAGAGGGCGTGCGCGCGTTCGTCGCGCGGCTGCGCGGGGCGTCGGAGGTGTTCGCTGCGGCGATCGGCGAGCGGATGGCGGGGCTCGGGGCGAAGTCGACCGGCAAGACGGTCGCAGCGGCGGCGTTCGCGACGAGTGCGCGGCTCGCGCCCGGCGCCGCTTCGCAAGCGGAGCTGACGGCGCTGCTCGCCGATCTCGCGGCGCTGTGGCAGGAGAACGCGATCAAGCGACTCGGCGAGTGGGGTCGCGGCAGGTGGACGGCCAAGTCGGAGCGGGAAGCGGTGCTGGATGCCGTCGAGACGGTCGAGGCCGCGGCGCGCGCGCTGCATTCGCTGCTCCGCCACGCGCTCGCCGTCGACGTCGAGCTGCTGGCGCTCGTGCAGCGCGCGCTCGCGCCGCTGCTCGAGTCGGCTTCGCTGCGGCTGCACGAGGTCGGCGCCGAGAGCTTCGACGCGCTGCTGCGCAGGACGCGGGATCTGCTGGTCGCGCGGCCCGACGTCGCGGAGCGCGTGCGTCGCGACGTCGATCAACTGCTGGTCGACGAGTTCCAGGACACCGATGCGTTGCAGTGCGAGATCGTCGCGGCGCTCGCGCTCGGCGGCGACACGGCGACACGTCCGGGGCTCTTCCTGGTGGGCGACCCGAAGCAGTCGATCTACGGCTGGCGCAACGCCGACATCGGCGCGTACATGGACTTCGTCAAACGCGTGCTGGCCGAGCCGGGCGCCGTCGAACATCGTCTCTGCATCAACTACCGCTCGGTGCCGGCGGTGCTCGAAGAGGTCGAGCGCGTGATCGGACCCGCGATGCATTTTGCGGACGGTGTGCAGCCGCCGTTCGAACGCCTGTTGCCGTGCGAGGAGCGCGCGGGCGTCGCCGGATCGGGGACGCCGGGGCTGCCGGCCGTCGAGTACTGGGTGTCGGCGGCCTGGGACGCGGAGGCTTGCGCGCTCGCTCCGACTACTCCCGTGCAGCACGCCGCGCAACTCGAAGCGAGACACCTGGCGCACGAGCTGCTCCGCTTGCACGACGAACAGCCGGTCGCGTGGAAGGACGTAGCGCTGCTGTTCCGCGGCACCGGCGATCTCGACGCGTATCTGAGCGCGCTGCGCGCTGCGGGGATCCCGTACACGGTCGACCGCGATCGCAACTACTACCGGCGTCGCGAGGTCATCGAGGCCGCGGCGCTGGTGCGCGTCGTGCTCGACCCGAGCGACCAGATTGCGCAGGTCGCGGTGCTGCGTTCCGCCTGGGTGGGAGTGCCCGACGCCGCCTGGCGCGTGCTCTGGGCGAAGCGGTTTCCGGATGCGCTGCGCGATGCGCTCGACGGACGCGCCGGCGCGCGCGAGCGGCTGCGCGAGATCGCCGCGGCGGCGGCGCTGGAAACGGCGGATCTCGACGTGCCGGGGCTCGCCGCGCTGGCGGGTTGGGAAGCGAGTCTGCTGCACGCCCTCGACGTGCTCGTCGCACTCCGGCGCTCGTGGCTCGAAGAGCCCGTGGACCGTTTCATCGAGAAGTTGCGCGTGCTGCCGCTGCTCGAAGCGACCGAGGCGGCGCGCCACCCCGGCGCGTTCCGGCTCGCGAATCTCGCGCGCTTCTTCCGCGAGCTGGCGGCGTCGTTCGAAGTGGATGACGCCGCGACGGTGTTGCGCACGCTGCGTCGCGACGCCACGAGTGCGCCGGAGTCCTACGAGGGTCGCCCGCAGGATGCGGCCGAGGACGCCGTGCAGGTGATGACGATCCACGGCGCCAAGGGACTCGACTTCGAACACGTCTACGTGCTCCAGCTCCACAAGGAGCCCGGTGCCGGGATGACGCAGCCGCTGGTGTATGCCGAATTCGGGGGCCAGCTCGAGTGGTGCCTCGCTCGCAGTCGGGGGCCGGCCGTCGCGTCGCTCGGCTACGACCGCGTGCGCGCGCGTCGCGAGCAGGTGCAGGCCGCCGAGCTGGTGCGCACCCTCTACGTTGCGCTCACGCGGACGAAGTCGCGACTCGTGTTGGCGGGTTGTTTCGATGCGAAGGGCCGCCCGGAAACACATGCGCATTTCGTGATGGGCGTGCGCGGCGAGGCCATTCGCGACGCGGCGGCGCGAGTCGGCGCCGCGCTCGAAGCGCGCATCGGGGCGCCCGGCATAGCCGACGTGGAAGGCGCGCGCGTCGTGTTCCTGGACGCAGCTCGGGTGGCGGTGGCGGAAGTCGACGAGCCGGCCAGCGGCTCGGCAGTCACAGCGGCCCAGGTGCACGTTGATGCGCAGTTCTTACGAGAGAAGAGTTCGCTCGCTCTCGCGCGCCAGCAGCGCTCGTTCGGCGGACGCGCTTCGGAGAAGGTTCCCGACGCGGTTCGCGAGGCGCGCGTCGGAGGCGGCGACGCCGACGTCGAAGCGGATACGCGCGCGACCAATCGCGACGCGGTGTCGCCGGAGATGGAAGTCGCGGCGGCCGTCGGCACGGCGATCCACGGGCTGCTCGAGCGCTTCGATTGGGACGCCGACCCGGCCGCGGAGTGGGCGCGCCAGCGCGCGTGGATGGACGAGTCGCTCGCGCGCCGGGTTTCCCCGTCACGACTCGATGCCGCGCGCGAACGTGCGACGTCCGTTCTCGAAGAGCTGGCGGCCGGCTCGCTCTGGTCGCGCCTGCGCGATCTCGCGCCGCACGTGCTCGCGCGCGAACTCCCCGTGCTGGTGCGCGCCGAGGAGATCGGCGCCGGCGCGGTCGGCTACGTGGTGGGCGCAATTGATCTCGTCTATCGCGATCCTGCGTGCGGCGAGGTGGTGGTCGTCGACTTCAAGACCGATCGCATCGCGACGCCGGCCGCGATCGCCGAGCGGGCGTCGCACCATCGGCCGCAAGCCGAGCGGTATCGCCGCGCGGTGCTGGAAACACTTCGCCTCCCGCAGGCGCCGCGCTTCGAACTCTGGTTCCTCGACGCATCACACGTCGAAGTCCTCGAGCTCGTGCCGGCGCCGGGGGAGGCGAGGGCCTCTGCGGCTTGCTGCTGCGAAGGCTAGAAGCTGAGCGCCGTCAGGTTCGGAACGGCGATCGGGAGCGTCTGCAGCGGGAACGCGTACGGATTGGTGAAGCGGAAGTCGGCCGCGCTCTGGCTGGAGCCGCGCCGCGCGTTGTGCTTGGGCGCCTTGATCTCGCTCCGCTCCGTCTTCTCGACAGAAGCCGCGGGCATGACCATCGCATCCTCGCTGGCCGCGACGATCGTGGCGTCCGGAGCCTTCGGATCGATCGGCGACTCGGCGAAAGCGCTCAGCGGGAGAGCGAGCGCGAGTCCGAGGATGGCCGTCGAAGTGATTCGCAACATGGATGATTCCTCCTGATGTACGAGTGACGGGCCTCGCTAGAGCAAGGCCCGTGCCCGCTTTTCTTGGGGACTGAGAACGTGTGCGGAGCCTTCTCGGCGCGCCAGAGAGGGGAGATGACCCTGAATCGCAGAAGTCTTGTGCATCCGATGGAGGCAGGGGGCATCATGTGGCGTCCATTTTGCCGGCGAGATGCCGCCTTGCGATGCGGGGGCTGCGATCATGGCGATCACCGCGCCGAGCAGCTCGGCGACGACACGCAGGAGCTGCGCGACCGCTAGCGTGCGCGCGGGAGCTTCGACCGCTGCGCATCACGCCCTCCACGCTCGCCTGGATCTGGATCGCGCAGGGGATCGGCGGCGCGACGCCGGCGCTCACGAAGCTCGCCCTCGACGGGCTCGGTCCCTTCGGTCTCGTGGTGGCGCGGCAGATTCTCGGTGCGGGCTTCCTCGTCGCGCTCGCCGCGCTACCGCGGCGCTGGCGAGGCGAGCGCGACGTCGTGACGCATGCGCTCTGGACGCGCCGCGATTTGCTGCTGCTCGTGACGCTCTCCTGGGCCGGCTTCGCGCTGCCGCAGATTCTCGGTGCGGTCGGGCTCGAACGATCGAGCGCCACGCACGGCGCGCTGCTCTCGCCACTCGAACCGATCGGCATCCTGCTCGGTGCGGCGCTCGTGTTGCGCGAACCGCTCGGCCTCGCGCATCTCGTCGCCGGCGCATTCGGAGTGCTGGGGACCGTGTCGATCGTGATCTCGGGCGCGGGCGACGCGCGCACCGGCGAGTTGCGCGGCGACGTCATCATGGCCGCCGGTCATCTGTGCTGGGCGATCTACACGCTGGCCGCGAAGTCGCTGGTGGAGCGTCACGACCCGCTCCGCGTCGCGCTCTTCGCGACACTGCTGTCGTGGATCCCGCTCGCGCCGCTCGCCGCGACGGAACCCTTCGACGCGGCGCGTGCGCTGCCGGCGCTCGGTTGGGTGGTGCTGCTCGCGTTTCTCGCGACAGCGCTGGGCATGGTCGCCTGGAACCGCGCGCTGCGCGAAGTCAGCGCCGGCACGATGGCGCTCTTCGTATTCGTGCAGCCGGTCGTCGGGCTCGCCGTCGGCGTCGCGGCTCTTGGCGAACGGGTAGGGGGGTGGGCCATCCTCGGGGCGCTGCTGATCGTCGTAGGCGTCGCCATCGCCACGTTGCGCGGCGAGGGAACAACGGACGGCGGCACGCTCGCGTAGAAGAAGAGAGGTGCGGAGGCCGACATGAGTCTCGTCGCTGGAGTTGCGCGCGTTCCGCTCGAAATGCCGCTCGGCGGGCCGATGATGGGCTACGGCGCGCGGGCGGGAGGCGCGCGCGCGGTCCACGACCCGCTCTTCGCCCGCGCGATCTATCTCGCCGGCGGCGGCAAGTGTCTGCTGGTGGAGTTGGACGTCTGTCTGCTGGCGCCCGCTCACGCCGAAGCGGTGCGCGCGCGGATCGCCGAGCGAACCGGAGTGGCCGCGGAGCGCGTGCTGGTCGGCAGCATCCATACACACTCGGGCCCCGAGACGGGATTCGTCGCATGGCTCGGCGGCGCCGAGCCGCCCGTCGCGTCGGCGTCGCTCTTCGACGCTGCAGTCGCCGCCGCGGAGCAGGCGCACGCGAGCGCTGCGCCCGCGCGACTCGGCGTTGGCCGCGCCGAGGCGCGCATCGGTCGCAATCGTCGCGTCGCGGGCGGGCCCGTCGACCCGGACGTGCTGGTGGTGCGCGTCGACCGCGCGGACCGCTCACCGCTCGCCGTGCTCTACATTCACGGATGTCACCCAACAGTGTTGGGACACGACAACCTCGACTACTCGGCGGATTGGCCGGGCGCCGCGTCGCGCACCGTCGAGTCGATGCTGCCGGGTGCGACAGCGCTCTTCGCGCTCGGCGCGCACGGGGACGTCGATCCGCGCACGCGCGGGCTGCTCGACTTTGCGATCGAGGGACAGAGCGTCGGCGAGAGCTTCGCGGTGATGGAGTCGCTGGGCCGCGAAGTCGGCGTAGCGGTCGCGAACGCCGCGCTCGCGATCGCGACCGACGCGGACGCGACGATCGCAGCGGACACCGTGCGACTCCCGCTGCCCGTGCACGGCGCCGCCGACGGCGAGCCGGCTCGTCGCAGCGTGCTCGCAGCGGGACTCGCGCGCGCTCTCGCCGCACTCGAGGTCGATCCGGCGACAGCAGAGCCGAGCGTCGGCGAACTGTTTGCGATGACCCACGAGCGCACGCGACATCTGCCGCGCGACGAAGCGCGGCGGCGCATCGCGGTGGCGCGCGCCTACCTGCGCGACCGCACCGCGCCGCGCTTTGCGGGGGGCGTCACGCCGAGCGTCGGGGTGCAGGTGCTGCGACTCGGTCCGGCGTGGCTGCTCGGCGTCCCCGCCGAAGCCACCGTCGACGTCGGTCTCGACTGGAAGTCGCGACTCGGCGACGCGCCGGGCTCCGTCGTGAGCATTGCGAACGGCTGGTTCCGCTACCTGCCGCACCCGCGCAACTTCGCCGAGCCCGACGCCGCGCTTCGCTACGAGATCTCGATGTCCACCTTCGAGCCCGACGCCGCGTCGCGCTTGCTGGACGCAGGCGACGCGTTGCGGGCACGCCTCGGGTAGCGCCGCGCGCAGTTCATGACACTCTTGGGTTTGGCGCGATTCGCTCCGGGCGACTACTCGCGCAGCCTCCGCCAACGCGATTCGGCCTCGGTGCAGAGCATGCCCTCGGCGTCGCGGATCTCGCCGGTCAGCCAGATGTCGCGCTCTGCGGCGCGCACGAAGCGCGCGCGCACCAGCAGTGGCTGGCCGGTGGGAGTCGGGCGCCGGTACTTCAGGCTCAGCTCGACGGTGGCGGCGCTCGCCTCCTCGCGGTCGTCGAACACGGCATGCACGGCGAAGCCCATCGCCTCGTCGAGGATGGCGGCCTGGATGCCGCCATGCACCACGCCGGTCATGCCGCACAGATCGGGCGCCGCGACGTAGCGCGCTTCGACCACGCCGCGATCGACCTTCTCGAACGTGAGCTGGAGTCCGCGCGGATTGTGCGGGCTGCACCCGAAGCAGGCGTTGGCGGAATCCTCGAAGAGCATTGGTTCGCCGGCGATCGCTTGCTCCTTCGGCGCGAGTGCTTCGATCTCGGCGATCCACGCGGGCGGCAGCGCGTGCTCGCGCGCGCCGGCGACCACCAGGCCCAGATACCACGGTGCGGGCGACCAGTCGTCCGCAATGCGATCCGAGACGTAGGTCTGCGCGGCGCCGCGCACACCGTCGCGCACCACTTCGACGGAGACGCGCTCGCAGCCGCGCTCGGCGCGGTCGAGGGCCTCCCAGTCGCGTTCGTTGATTTCGTAGAGGACGCCCCAGGTCTCCGCTTCGCTCGCGGGTACGAGGTTCGCCCGGGCGCTGCCGTCGGCGCCGCGTTTGTTGCAGCGCCACGCGTAGCCGGGAAGCAGCGCGGCGCCGAGCGCGCGCGCCGCGGGAGCGCGCTCGCGCAGCCGCGCGCTCGCCAGGTTCGAGCCGTATGCGAAGTAGAGGGCCATGGCGTCACGATACCGCGCCCGTGGCCCGCAAGCGGAGCGCGCAGCGAGCCGCAGGCGAGCGAAGATCATCAGGACGCGGAGCGCGCAGCGAGCCGCAGGCGAGCGGAGTTGATTGGCTACGATGCCCCCC
>JAGSPS010000354.1 GCA_018262315.1 Deltaproteobacteria bacterium
CGCCACATGTTCATGTCGCCGAGCAGGATCACGGGACCCTGGAGGTTCGGGTGATCGAGCAGATGGCGCACCTGGCGGTGACGCGTGCGGTCGACGATCGCCAGATGCGTCGCGACCAGCGACAACGGTCCTGCGTCCGTAGAGAGCTGCGCGGCGACCGCGGTGCGACGTTCGATGCGCGAGAAGTTGAGGTCGAGCAGTGACGCACTCGAGATCGGCCAGCGCGAGAGGATCGCGTTGCCGAGTTCGCCGAGACGGTGGATGCGCGTGGTGACGAACGCGACGTGAAGCCGCAACTGGTCCGCGAGCCGCACCAGCGGGTCCTCCCCGGAGAACGGCCGCACGACCTCCTGCAACGCGAGCACGTCCGCGCCCAGTTCGGAGATCACGAACGCGGCGCGCTCTGCATCGGGTCCGTGGTTGCCGCTGCCGGAGCCCGTCCAGCGGTGGACGTTGTAGGTCGCCACCACCAGTTCCTTGCCCGTCGGCGACGGCGCGCACGGGTAGAGCGGCGCGCGCACCAGCCCGAGGAAGGGCGTCACGGCGGAGAGCGCCTCACGGCGCTCCGCATAGGGATCCTCGCCGCGGATGCGGCGCACGCGCACGATCGGTCCCCGATTCATCCTGGTCCTCTTCGTCTTCATGGCGTGTCCGATCAAGGGGGATCCGAAACAGGCCTCCAGCCTGTGGAGCCGGCAGGGTAGCCGAGAGCGCTGGGAGGGCCCCGCGCGGGGATGTCCCCGCGGCCTGCCCGAGCGCGCGGCTTCCGAAAGCACCACGCGTGGCGAGCCGATACGCCAGGCGAGCCATGTCGCACCGTCGCACCCCGAACTCCCTCGAATCGCTCGCCGCGGTCCCCGCGGTGCGCGAGGCCGCCGCTGCGCTCGCAGAAGCGGTGGCGCGCGCCGCTTCGGAGCGGGGGCTCGCCGAGCGCGATTACCAACGCGCCGTCGCGGCGATCGGTCGCTTGCGCGGTCGCCCGCTGCTGCTGCCCGCGATCGCTTCGGGCGTCGGTCGAGGCGCGCGCGTGCGACTCGCCGACGGAACCTGGAAGCTCGACTGGATCGGCGGCATCGGCGTCTACGCGTTCGGGCACGCCGATCGCGACCTCGTCGAAACCGCGGCCATCGCCGCCGCGGGCGACGCCGTCTTCCAGGGCCACCTGCTGCCGGGTCCCGAGTACCTCCGCGTTTCGCGCGCGCTGCTGCGTCACGCCGGTCGCCGATTGCGACACGTGTGGCTCTCGATCTCGGGCGCGATGGCGAACGAGAACGCGTTGAAGATGGTATTGCAGAAGCGGCACCCGGCTGATCGCGTCGTCGCGTTCGAAGGCAACTTCGCGGGCCGCACCACGACGCTCGCCGAGTTGACCGACAAGGCCGCCTATCGCGAAGGACTCCCGCTGCGCGGCAACGTTCTGCTCGTCCCGTTCTACGACGCCGCGCACCCCGATCCGATCGGGCGCAGTCTCGCCGCGCTCGACGCGCACCTGCAGCGCCATCCCGGCCGGATCGCCGCGATGTGCTTCGAGCTGGTGCAGGGCGAAGGCGGCATCCGCACCGCTCCGCGCGAGTTCTTCAGCGCGCTGATGCAGCGCTGTCGCGCGGCGGGTATGACGATCTGGATCGACGAAGTGCAGACCTTCGCCCGCACCGGCGAGCTGTTCGCGTTCCGCACACTCGGACTCGACGAGTGGGTGGACGTCGTGACGGCCGGCAAGGTGCTGCAGGGCAGCGCCGTGCTCTTCACCCGGGCGATGAATCCGCGGCCGGGCCTCGTCGCGGGAACCTACGCGGGCGCGACCGTCGGGATGGCCGTCGGCGCGCGCATCCTCGAGCGCCTCGAGCAGGACGGCTACCTCGGCCCCGAAGGACGCATCGCATTGTTGGGCCGCCGCGTCGAGCGACGCTTCGATGCGCTCGCCAGGCGCTGCGAAGGCGCCATCTCCCGCTACGAGGGAATCGGCGCGATGCACGCGTTCGTCGCGTTCGACGGCGGGGCGGACGTCACCCACGCCGTGCTGCGCGCCGCCTGGGACGAAGGCCTCTTCGTCTTCACGGCCGGGGCGAACCCGGCGCGGATCCGCCTGCTGCTGCCCGTCAACACCACCGACGAAGAACTCGAAGCGGGCTTCGCGATGCTCGAGAAGGCGCTGCGCCGCGTCGGCGACGAGAGGGGAATCCCGTGCTGATCCTGCGACCCGTGGCGGAGTGCGACCTCGACGACCTGGTGACGCTCGCGGCGATGCTCGACTCGATGAACCTGCCGAGCGACCGCAGCTTCCTAGCCCAGCGCATCCACGATTCGCTGCGCAGCTTCGCGGGCGACACCAGTCGGCGCAGCGAGGGCGTGTACGTGTTCGTGCTCGAAGATCTCGCGCAGCGCCGCTGTGTCGGCACCTCGACGATTCTCGCCAAGCACGGCACGCCGGAGAGTCCCCACTTCTGGCTGGAACTCTCGACCGAAGAGCGCCAGTGCACCGAGCTGCAGCGCCGCTTGGCGCACGACAAGCTGCGGCTGCGCTCGTCGTCCGACGGTCCCACCGAGATCGGGGGCCTGATCCTCGACCCGCTCTACCGACGCCACGCCGAGAAGTGCGGCAAGGCGCTCTCGATCGTGCGCTTTGCGTACATCGCGTCGCACCTCGAATGCTTCGAGCGCGAAGTGATCGCCGAGATGCTCTCGCCCTTCGAGGCGAGCGGCGCGAACCGGCTCTGGGACGCCTTCGGCGCCCGCTTCACCGGCCTCTCGTTCCACGAGGCCGACCGCCTCTCGACGCGCACCAAGACCTTCATCGCCGATCTGTTCCCGCGCGATCCCGTCTACGCGACGCTGTTCCCGCCCGAAGTCCGCGCGGTGATCGGCCGGACGAACGACTCCGCGCTGGCCGCGCTGCGCATCCTCGAGAAGATCGGCTTCCGCTACCTGCAGCAGGTCGATCCCTTCGACGGCGGTCCATACTTCGGCGCCGCGCGCGACGCGATCGCCTCGGTGCGCGAACGCAGGGAGCTGGTGCTGCCGTCGCTCGCCGACGACGAGCCGGTGGAAATGCACGAACCGCTGGCGCTGCTGTCGGCCGAAGGCAGCTTCGGTTTTCGCGCCGTCGTGGTACCGATCGACGACGACGGCTTCCCATGCGTGTCCAAAGAGTGTCGCGAAGCGCTGGGCGTCGCAGCAGGGGACCGCGTCGCGGTGACCCCGTTGCCCTGAGGAACGCCTGTGGCCGACGTGCTCGTCTCCCGCGCTCCCGCCGACCCGACCGACGAGAT
>JAGSPS010000121.1 GCA_018262315.1 Deltaproteobacteria bacterium
TCTCGTTGCGGAGCTGCTGAGCTGCCTCCGCCGAGGACGTTTCGGACGAGTCCACCGCCCGCGCGCCTCGCAGCAACGAAGAAAGGCAAGTGAACCGCGAACTCACGCTAAACGGACCATCCTGGGTCGGTCTCCTAGATCGCGGCGCGGGTCCGGTGCTCGCGGGTCACGATGTCGGCGACTCGAACGCCCGAGTCGGCGGCCTGATGGGTGCCGCATCCGTAGCCGCCGGCGTCGCAGCCCACCAGGTAGAGACCGCGGACGGGAGTGCGGGCGTCGGGCTTGTGCCGGCCACATTGACCGACGATCTGCGCGAGCCCGATGCACTCTCCGCCCTGGGCGGGAACGGCGCGGTCGCGCGTCAGCGAGGAGACGTCGGATCCGAGGTAGCGGTCGACCGACTCGATGCAGCCTTCGATGCCCGGCCACAGCCGCCGGACGGTCGCGTCGAGGCGATCGAGGAGTGCGTCGCCGTGCGCGAAGTCGGGGTCGGGCGTGCAGATCGTTCCCACCAGCGCGCACTGCTTGCCCGTGGGAGCGAGGCTCGGGTCGTAGATGGATGGCACGACGTTGAACACGAGCACGTCCTCGGGAAACTTGCCCGCCTTGATCTCCGCGAGCCGCGCCGCGTGCAGGTAGTTCTCGTCGGAGAATGCGATGTACATGCCGTGCTCGAAGAACGGGCGATCGAGGAAGTAGCGCAGCCCGACGATCGCCCACGACGGCACCAGGCCGCGAACGCGCGAGAGATAGGCGCCGTCGAAGTGCTCCGCGCCCGCGAGCCCCAGCACCGTCGGCTGGATGCCGGCGTTGCTCACCACGATCGGAGCTTCGAAGCTGCCCCGATCGGTCACGACCCCGGTCACGACTCCGTCGGAGATGGCGATGCGCTCGACACGCGTGCGCAGCAACACGCGCCCGCCGCAGCGCTCGACCGATTGGCAGAACACCTCCGCCATGCGTCCGAAACCGCCGGCGTGGTAGCGACCCGCGCCACCGCGCGAGAAATCCTGCAGCGTGCGCACCGCCTCGCTCGCTGCGACGAGGTCGAGCGGCACGACGAAGACGATGTTGATCCACATGCCCCAGTAGCTGATCACGCTCTGCGGAAGGCGGTAGCGCGCGAGCAGATCGGCGAACGAGAGGTCGTCGAGCGCGTCGATCTCGTGCGGAGGCATTCCGAGCAGATCCATCAGCACGCGCGCGGCCTCGGCGAAGTCGGTTTCGCCGAGCGCGAGCAACTCGGGGAGCGCCATCGGGTTTGCGTCTTCCGGCCGCGCCGAGCCCACGCTGCGGGCCCACTCGCCGTCCGCCCGGCGGTAGAGCAGGACACTCTTCTCTTTGGGCGCGAGGATCTCGACCTCACCCGCGAGGCCGAGTTCGTCGAGCACACGAGAGAATTGCGATCCGATCGCGGGTCCGCCGACGATCGGCCAGAGTTCGTAGCGGAAGCCGCGCTTCGAAACCGTCATGGCCTTGCCGCCCGGCAACGAGTTCTTGTCGAGCACGAGCACGCGCAGCCCGCGCCGCGCGAGCAGCGCCGCGCAGGTCGCCCCGCCGATTCCCGCCCCCACCACGATTGCGTCGTACCGCTCGGCCATCGTCTCCCCTCTCCCGGGCGCAGCCCGATCGCGGACGGCAACCTGCGCCGTCTTGCCGATCATAAAAAATTTATCCATCGTCGCGCCATCGGTTTCGCGGCTCGAGCCGCGCAGGGAGATCGCAGATGGGCCACGCGACGCAACGCACGGTCCGGGTGGCGGGCTGCGATCTCGGCAAGGCCGCGGCCAAGCTGGTGGTGCTCTCGGTCGACGGCGACCGCGTTCGCATCGAGGCCCGGCACAGCGCAGCGCACGACGGCCGGCCGGCCGAACTCCTCGCCGCCTGGTATCGCGAGACGGGCATCGCGAACTGCGACGCGCTCGGCGCCACCGGCCTGTACGCCGACGAGCTGCGCGTGCCGGTCCTCAGCGGACTCCCCGAGGACGCCTGCCTGACGGCCGCCATCGAACGGCTGCCCGAGCTTCGCGGCCCGCTGAACCTCGTCAGCGTCGGCGCGCGCGGCTACAGCGTGCTCACGCGCGATCGGACCGGACGGGTGCAGGCCGTCGGCAACGAGAAGTGTTCGTCGGGCACCGGCGAGACGATGGTCCGCATCGCCGGCCGCTTCGGTCTCAGCATCGAGGAGGCCGACGCGCTGGCGCGCGGCTCGAGCGACACCATCCCCATCACGGCGCGTTGCTCGGTCTTCGCCAAGAGCGAGATGACCCATTTCGGGAACCAGGGCCGTCCGGCCGACGCGCTGTTCCGCGGCTACTTCGGCTCGATCGCGCGCTACGTCGCGGCCCTGCTCGCGCGTGCGCGAGTCGAAGGCCCCGTGTACGCCGTCGGCGGCTGCGCGCGCATCCGCACGCTGGTCGACGCACTCGGCGAGGCGGTGGGCGCCGAGGTGAAGGTGCCGGAGTCCTTCCTCCTGCTCGAGGCGATCGGCGCCGCGCTGCTGGCGGCCGAGCAGTGTCGAGGCGAGCCGCTCGAGCGCCTTCCCGGGGATCCGGCGGCGCTGTTCTCACATACACCAACTCGCTTCACCGTGTTGCGGCCGGCCAGCGAGTGGAAGGATCGCGTTCGCTGTCTCGAAGCGGCGCCCGTCGCGAGCGGCGCCGACCGCGCCCCCAGCGTCCTCGGCCTCGACCTCGGCTCGACGGGCAGCAAGGCCGTACTCACCTCGCTCGCCACCGGCGAACTCGTGCTCGACCTGTACGATCGCACCCGGGGCAATCCGGTCGACGCCGTTCAGCGTCTCGTCCGCGCCGTGCTCGAGCGCACCGCGCCCGACGTCCGCGCGATCGCCCTCACCGGTTCGGGACGCGAAGCCGCGGCGACCGTGGTGCGCGCAGCCTTCCCCGAGGCGGCGGGCCGCATCGTGACGCTGAACGAGATCGTCGCCCACGCGACGGCTGCCATCCGCTGCGACGAGCGCGGCGGCGAGAGCATGTCCGTGGTCGAGATCGGGGGACAGGACGCCAAGTTCATCCAGATCGAGGCGGGCCGGATCGTCGAGAGCGACATGAACAAAGCGTGCTCGGCGGGAACCGGCTCGTTCCTGGAGGAGCAGTCGCTCTTCTACGGCGTGGAGGACATCGGCGAGTTCACGCGCCTGGCGATGACCGCCAGCCGGCCGCCGGATCTCGGCCAGATGTGCACGGTCTTCGTCGCCGACGCCGCCGCCGAGGCCCACAACGAGGGCTTCGAGGTGCGCGATCTCTTCGCCGGCTTCCAGTACTCGGTGATCCACAACTACATCAACCGGGTGATGGGCCAGCGCACCTTCGGACAACGCATCTTCTTCCAGGGCAAGCCGGCGTCGGGAACGTCGCTCGCCTGGACGCTGGCGGCGGTCACGGGGCGCGAAGTCGTGGTGCCGGCCAATCCCGGCGCGATGGGCGCATGGGGCATCGGCCTGTGCGCGATCGACGAACTCGGAGCGGAGGCGCTCGCGGCAGCGCCCCGCTTCGGACTCGAGCTCGTGCTGGGCGCCGAGGTCGTGGACAAGAACGAGTTCCAGTGCCGCGACAGCCGCTGCGCCACGCTCTGTACGATCGCGCGCACGCGCGTCGCCGTTCTCGGAGGCGAGCAGACCGTGCTCTCGGGCGGCGCGTGCCCCAAGTACGAAGTGGCGTCGGGCGCACGCGCGAAGCTCCCGAAGGAAGCGCCGTCGCCGTTCGACGAGCGGCAGGCGTTGCTGGCGCCGTATCTCGAGGAGCGCCCGGGCGGCCGCATGATCGGCGTCCCAATGGCTGGCGCCTGTTTCGGCCTCGTCCCGTGGCTGGTGGAGTTCGTGGCAGGACTCGGCTTCGGCGTGCGCGTGCTCGCGCCCGACGGACAGTCACTCGCGCGCGGTGAAGAGCGCTGTTACGCCTACGACGCCTGCGCGCCGGTGAAGGCGGCGCACGGCATCCTCGACGCCGACGTCGACAGCGTGTTCTTTCCGACCGTCCTCAGTACCGACAGCGAGGCGGGTGGCTGCGGGCGCACCTGCGCGATGGAGCAGGCCCAGCCCGAGATGGTTGGCGCCGCGCTGCGGGCGCGGGGTCGGAAGCTGCGCGTAGTGAGTCCCGTGCTCTCGTTCGACGCGGGCGTGCAGAGCAAGGCCTTCGCCGCGGAACTCCTCGCGGCGGCGCGGGCGCTGCTCGGCGCCGAGCCCGACCGCGCGCGCGTCGCGGCCGCCGCTCGCGCGGCTGCGCAGGCGCAGGCTCGCTACGAAGCGGCGCTGCTCGCGATCGGGCGCCGCACGCTCGACTACGGCCGATCGGCCGGCCTGCCGGTCGTCGCGGTCTGCGGACCGCTGCACGTGATCCACGATCCCGTCATCAACGCCGGTATCCCGCGCCTGTTGCGCGAGAACGGCGTGCTGCCGCTGCCGCTGGACTGCTTCCCGATCCCGGCCAGCACCCACCCCGTGACGCGCGTGCCGTGGTCGGACGCGCGCCGCTCGCTGCGCGCCGGCCTCGCCACCCGCGAGCGGGGCGACGTCTACCCGCTGCTGCTGTCGTCGTTCGGCTGCAATCCCGCGTCGTTCGGCGAGCAGTTCTTCACCGCGTTGCTCGAGGGTCACCCGCACACGACGCTCGAGAGCGACGGACACGGCGGCACGGCCGGGTACACCACGCGGGTACAGGCCTTCCTGCACACGGTGAGACGACACGACGGGCGGCCCACACCGGCGCCGGCGTCGCGGCTGCGGATGCTCGAACCGCTGGCGAATCTCCCGATCACACCCGACGACGAGCGCCAGTTCGTGGCGCCCGCGCTCGGGGAACCCTACGCGACGGTGATGGCCGCGAACTTTCGGGCGTTCGGTCTCGACGCCGTCGCGCCCAGTCCTTCCGATGCCGAACGACTCCGCATCGGTCGCCGCGATTGCTCGGGCAAGGAGTGCATTCCCTACCAGCTATTCTGGGGCTCGTTCCGCGATCACCTCGAGCACAACGAGGATGGACGCAGTCGCGTGCTGGTGCAGGTGACCGGACAGGGCGTCTGCCGCAACTGCTTGTTCTCCGCGAAGGATCAGCTCTCGCTCGAACGGCTGGGCGTCGGCGACCGGGTCACGATGCGCGACGTCCAGGCCGAGCAGGGTCTCGGTCCGTCGTTCCTCACTCGAACGGGTCTGTCATCGACCGTGAGCGACATCCTGTGTCAGCTCGTGGCATACCACCGCCCACTCGAGACGGTGGCAGGCGAGGTCGACCGGCTTCACGCAGCCCTGCTCGAAGAGTTCGAGAAGATCTCCGAGGCTCCGGTGTTCCGGGGCGCGTTCGCCGGCTTCCGCGATACCTCGCGCTACCGGCGCGCGCTCGGAGATCTCGTCCTGCGGGCCGCCACCGCCTACGCCGCAGTGGCCGCGCGGGCGCCGCGCAATCCGCAACGGCGAACCGTGCTGCTCGCCGGCGACATCGCCGTCAAGATCAACGACTTCGCCAACGGCGGCATCGTGCGGCATCTCAACGAGCGAGGCCTGCAGGTGGCGATCGAGCCGTCGCAGACGCTGCTCGAATACGCCGCGACCGAGGCGCCCGGCGAGATCGCCCGAACCGGCGAAGGGCGGGGCCGCGCGCTGGTCGCGATGGGCCTGCGCCGGATGCGGCGCAAGCAATACGACCGGGTGCGGAAGCTGCACCCGTGGATCCCCGACGGCGCGGTCGCGCCGATCCTCGCCGAGAGCGATCGCGTGCTCGGACGCCATCCGCGCGGCGAGGCGCCGGTGACCATCGGCAGCGTGTTGCACTACTGGAAGCAACGCCTCTGCGACGGCGCCGTGATCGTGAGCCCGTGGGGCTGCGGTCCGGCGCTGGTGAGCGAAGGCATCCTGCGCCACCAGGCCGAGATCCCGATGCTCTTCGTCTACAACGACGGCGCGCCGATCGACGAGCGGCGGCTCAACGCCTTCGCCTTCCGCCTGCGCCGCGAGCCGGCGCGCGCGTGAAGCGGCGAGGCAAGGCCCGGCGCGAACCCGAGACGACGCGCGATCGGCTGATCAGCGCGGCGGCAGAGGTCTTCCTCGACGTCGGATACGACGGAGCCCGGGTGGTCGACATCGCGCGCAAGGCCGGCGTCACGACCGGCGCCATCTACTCGCAGTTCCGCGACAAGGCGGATCTGCTCGTCAAGACCCTCGGCGCGCAGGGCGTCGACGCGGTGAGCAACGTGCTGCTGAGCGACACCGAGCTACCGGTCGCGAGCATGCTGCGCGCGCTCGGCGAGATCCTGGTCGAGGGCGCGCTGCATCCGACGGAGGTGCTGCTGCTCGACGCCGCGGTGGCGGCGCGGCGCGAGCCCGAGCTGCGCGAGCAGCTCACGGGGGCCCTCGGCCAGCGCACCGACGTGCTCGCCGCGATGATCGAGCGGGCCCGCAGGGAATGCGTCGTCGCGGGCGACATCTCCAGCGAAGCCGTCGTGCGCTTCCTGCTGATCCTCGGGTTCGGCTCGATCGTCACGCGCAGCCTCGGCCTCGAGGCGCCAGACCACGCGGCGTGGACGCGCCTCATCGGCCGCCTGCTGGGCGGCGTCGCCCCGACACCGGCGAGCGCCGGCCGGCGGCGACTTCGCGCTGTCACCGTCGCGAGGCCGCGCCCTCGCGCCTGAACGCGGCCTTCCGCATCCAGGCGGTCCCGACGCCTGAATCGCCTCGAGCAGATCGTCGGTCCCAATTCCCTTCCACCACGACGTGCGCAGCAGCTCCCTCGAACACCGCGTTGATCGGGTTGCGGTACAGGTAGCCGTGGATCCCGGGCTGCCGGAACGGGTCGAGCGCCGCGGCGAGGCGAGAGGCCGCGCGTTCGCGATTTTCGCGCTGCGAAGGAGTCGCCTAGAATCCTGCGCGCTACCCCGAGGTCCCGCACATGAGCGTGTGTGCCCACCGTTGGCTGGATCGGCCCCTATCGATTCTTCTTCTTCGCGAGCGATCGCGACGAGCCACCGCACGTGCACGTGGAGCGAGATGGTGCAGCAGCGAAGGTCTGGCTCTCGCCGTTGCGTCTGGCTGCCAACTGGGGATTCACGCCACGCGAGGCGTTTCGCGTGGTGAGGATCGTGGATTCGAATCGCGCGCGGTTCCTGGAGGCGTGGCATGAGTTCTTCACAAGCTGACATCGATCTACGGGCCGTCGCGCTCGAAGTCACCAGCGAGGACCTCGTCGTCGATCTCACCGATGGACGACGGCTGCTGGTTCCGCTCTCCTGGTTTCCCCGTCTTTCGAATGCAACGCCCGCTCAGCGTCGCAACTGGCGCTTCATCGGCGAGGGCATGGGTTTCCATTGGCCGGACGTGGATGAAGACCTGAGCGTCGCCGGATTGTTGCGGGGTTGCCCGGCGCCAGGTGGTGTCGCCGGGCCCCGGGATCGCCCGCGCAGGAGTGCCTGAGACTACGTGAGAGTTGCTGCGACCACTCGCGGCTCAGCTCCGCTTCAGCTTCGCGATCTCGCTCTCGTCGAGGCCCGCTTCGCGCAACACTGCTGCGCCGTCGGCGTCGACGTCGGAGCAGGCCTGACGTGAGCCGAGCTGCAGGCCTTCCATCCGGAACGGCGGTCCGAGGCTTTCGAAGCGGCCCGCGTTGGGATGATCGAGCGGCTCGAAGTAGCCCATCGCGCGCGCCTGCGGATCGTCGAGTACTTCGTCGAGGCGGTTCACCGGGGACCAGATCAGGCCCGCGGCGTCGAGTCGCGTGCGCCACGCGTCGAGCGTGTGCTTTGCGAACTCCTGCTCCAGCTCCGCGATCAGCGCGGCGCCGTTCGCGGCGCGCGTGAAGGGCTCGGCGAAGCGCGGGTCGTCCAGCAGGTCCGGCCGCTCGACGGCCGCGCACAGGCGGGGCCAGTACACGGTCGGGTCGATCATCACCAGCATGATCCAGCGACCACCCGCGACTTCGTAGCTGTTCCACAGCGCGTTGGCGGTGGCCTTGCGGTCGTGACGCTTGATCGGTTCGCGCGCGACCAGGCCCATCGCGATGTCGCAGCCGAGGATGTAGAGCCCCGTCTGGAGCAGTGACACTTCCACGTAGCGGCCCTGCCCGGTCGCGTCGCGCATGCGCAGTGCGGCGAGGATCGCGATCACCAGGTTCGAGGCGGCGGCGTGATCGCCGACGCCGGGGCGCAGCATCGACGGCGGCACGCCCTCGTCGCGCATCAGGTCCATCATGCCGCTGCGCGCCCAGTAGGCGGAGTAGTCGAAGGCGGGACGGTCGGCCTCTTCGCCGCCGTGGCCGTAGCCGTTGATGGCCGCGTAGATCAGCTTCGGCTTGCGCGCGAGCAGCGCCTCGTGATCGAGGCCGTACTTCACGCGGCGCGCGGGCAGCAGATTCGTGGTGACGACGTCCGCCGTGTCGACGACGCGCAGCAGCGCGCTGCGCGCCTCGGGGTCGGTGAGGTCGAGCATCAGCGAGCGCTTGCCGCGGTTGTCGAGATGGAAGCCGGGGCCTTCCGGGAAATCGCTCTGGAAGCCCGAGAAGACCGGGCGCGAGCGCCGGTAGATCTCGCCCTTCGGCGGCAGCTCGATCTTGATCACCTCGGCGCCGAGATCGGCGAGCAGCGAACCCGCCGCCGGTACGGCCACGAAGTGCGCGATCTCGATCACGCGCACGCCTTCGAGGGGAGCGTTCATCCCT
>JAGSPS010000355.1 GCA_018262315.1 Deltaproteobacteria bacterium
TTCAAGGACAAGTTCGAGGTCCCGGAAGTCACCGAGAAGCCCAAGCCGACGCCGGAACAGGTTGCCGAGAACAAGAAGAAGTGGGGCTACGGCGGCTAGGAGACTGACCCAAGACGGCCTCCCCGCGTCTGGACGCGCATCCATCCCCGCCCGCTTCGTTGCGCTCGCTCGCCGTAGCTCCCGCTACGCCTCGCTCGCGCGCCTCGCCGGCGGGGCGTCTGCGCGCCCAGCCGCACGGCACAGTCTTGGGTCAATCTCCTAGAGCTCGCCGGCGCGGTCGAAAGCCGCGCCCATCACTTCGATCGGCGCTTCGCGGCCCGTCCAGAGACGGATCTGCTCCGCAGCCTGGTACACCAGCCACCACTTGCCTTCGATGCTGCGCGCCCCGCGCGACGCTGCGTCGCGGAGCAGACGGGTGTGCGGCGGGTCGTAGACCGCGTCCAGCACCACGGCGTGCTTCGGGATCGCCTCCGCCGCCACGAGCGAAGCGTCCTCTCGCAGGCCCACGCTCGTCGTATTTACGAGGATGTCGCAGGGCAGCTCGGCGAGCGCGTCGAGTCCGCCGGAGCCGCTCGCGCCCAGTTCCGCGGCGAGACGTTCGGCGCGCTCCCGGCTCCGGTTCAGCACTTGCACGCGCGCGCCGCGTTCGAGCAGACCGAACACCGCTGCCCGCGCCGCGCCGCCCGCGCCGAGTACCACCGCGTTGCGCCCGGCCAGCACCGTTTCGCGTTCGAGAGCGCGCACGACGCCCAGCCAGTCGGTGTTCGCACCGACCATGCGTTCGCCGTCGCGCGTCACGGTGTTGACCGCGCCGATGCGCCGGGCGGTCGCGTCGATCGCGTCGAGATGCGCGATCACCGCCTCCTTGTGCGGGATCGACACCGCGAGCTGGCGCACGCCGAGCGCGCGAGCGCCGGCCAGCGCTGCCACGAGCGTCGCCGGCGGCACGTCGAACGCGACATAGACGGCGTCGATGCCGAGCGCAGCAAACGCCGCGTTGTGCATCGCCGGCGAGCGGGTATGGCCGGCCGGGTGGAGAATGACGCCGCAGAGTTGCGTACGCGGACCGATCGCAGGGGGCACGGGTTTCCTTGCATTCCGCTCGCGGATCGGTGAAGTATGCCACCCCGCCCGGAAACGGGCCGCGGGTTGCGACAGCAGGAGGATCGCATGGCCATTCGCAGCGCTGGCAGGACTCGGAAGACCGGTGCCGCGCCGCGCCGAAGTGCGCGACGCGGTGCGCAGCGGCGCGTCGCGATCCTGATGGGCAGCGCGTCGGACTGGGACACGATGAAACCCGCCGCGGAAGTGCTCGAAGAACTGGGCGTCGCGAGCGACGTGCGCGTGATCTCGGCGCACCGGACGCCAGCGCGCCACCGGGCCTACGTGACGAAGGCCGAGGCGAACGGCATCGACGTGATCATCGCGGGCGCCGGCGGCGCCGCGCACCTGGCCGGCGTCACGGCCGCTCTCACGCTGCTGCCCGTGCTCGGGGTTCCGATCGACTCCTCGCCGCTGCAGGGACTCGACGCCCTGCTCGCGACGGTGCAGATGCCGGGCGGGATCCCCGTTGGCACGCTCGCGATCGGCAGGGTCGGCGCGAAGAACGCGGGGCTGCTCGCCGCGGCGATCCTGGCGCGCAGGGATCCCGCCGTGCGCGCCGCGCTCGCGCGGTTTCGCGAGCGCCAGACCGCGTCGATTCCCGTGCGGCCCTGAAAGGGCTGTCGAAGATCGGCGGAGCGCGGCATGGCGCGAAGCGGATGGTCGGCAAGCCGGTGAGCGTCAGTCCTCGAAGCGACCTCCGCGTTCGCGCGCCCGTACCAGGGCCGCCTTCAGGTCTTCCCAGACCAGCCTGCGAATCTCGGTCGTGTACTGGCGCAGCACGAACGCGGGGTGGAAGGTCGGCATCAGCGGTGTACCGCGGTACTCCTGCCAGGTGCCGCGCACGCGCGTGATCGAGACGTCGCGGCCGAGCAGCAGGCTCGTCGCGGGTTTGCCGAGCGCGACGATCACCTTCGGTCGCACCGCGTCGATCTGCCCGTCGAGGAACACGCGGCAGGCGTCGACTTCGTCGGCGAGCGGCGTGCGATTCTGCGGCGGCCGGCACTTCACGATGTTGCAGATGTAGACGCTGCTCCGCGCGATGCCGAGGCCGCGCTCGATCATCGAGGTGAGCAGCTCGCCAGCGCGGCCGACGAAGGGGACACCCTGCAGGTCTTCCTGTTCGCCGGGACCCTCGCCGATGAAGAGCAGGTCGGCGTCGGGGTTGCCGTCGCCGAACACGATCTGCGTGCGACCCTCGGCGAGCCGGCAGCGCGTGCAGTCGCCGAGGACTTCGCGGACCGCTTCGAGTGTCGGCGCGGCGCCGAAGGGGGAGGGGGTCGGCAGGAGAGGCGCTTGCGCGGCGACGCCGGGCCGCTCGTCCGCCGGTCGGGTCGGCTCGCCGGCCGGAGCGCGAGCGGGACGGGCTTCGCTCGCCTTCGGTCCCCCTGCGCTTCGCTCGAAGATCTCGACGCCTTCCTCGAACCACTCGCGCACCAACTCACGGGCGGAGGCGAGGGCGTCGTGGAGGTCGGCGGCTAGCGACCGGTCCATTGCGGCTTTCGCTTCTCGAAGAAGGCGCGGATGCCTTCCTGGGCGTCTTCGGTGCTGGCGGTGAGCACGATCATCTCGCGCAGATAGTGGAGCGCGGCGCCGTACTCCATCTCGGACATCGTGTAGACGGATTCCTTGCCGAGGCGCAGCGCGGCGGGCGAGAGCGACGCGAGCCTTGCGGCCAACGCGTCCACTTCGGCGTCGAGGAGCGCATCGGGCACGACGCGCGTCGCGAGCCCGAGTCGCAGCGCCTCTTCGGCGGCGACGCGCCGTCCACTGAGCACGAGGTCGAGGACCACCTTGCGACTTCCCGTCGCGCGCAGGATCGGCGCCGAAACCACCATCGGCAGCAGGCCGACGTCGATCTCGGGCAGCCCGAACACGGCGCTCTCGCCGGCGATCGTGAAGTCCGCCGCGACGGCGAGTCCGCAGCCGCCCGCGAGCGCGAAGCCCTGCACGCGCGCGATCACCGGAACGCCCAGCTCGTGCATCGCGCGGATCACGCGCGCGACGCCGTCGAAGTGGCGGCGGCGATCGTCGAGCGTCTGGTGCGCGAGCACTTCCTTCAGGTCGGCGCCGGCGCTGAAGGCGCTGGTTCCCGCGCCGCGCAGCACCGCGACGCGGACGTCCGTTGCGTTCGCGGCGGCGCGCAGCGC
>JAGSPS010000356.1 GCA_018262315.1 Deltaproteobacteria bacterium
GTGGTGCCTTCGGGAACTTCGAACGGCAGCATCACGTACGCACCCATCAGCGCCGCCGGGAACTGGCCCGTCACGACCTGCGAGGGCGTGATCGCCGCACCCGGACACGCGCCGAGACTGTTCGGGCCGATCGGTATCGATGTGACGTCGGCAGCGAGCGCGCGCAGCGGCAACGCGAGGGCGGCCAGAACGAGCGGCGAAGGAAGCCGCTTGCGATGGATCACGGTCCGATCTCCAGCACGGCGGCGCCGCGCACCCGGTCGTTCTTCAGATCGTCGAGCGCCTCGTTGGCGCGCTCCAGCGGATGGCACGTCGTGTGCGTGCGGATCGGGATCGCGCCGGCGAGGTGCAGCAGCACGCGGCCGTCCTCGCGCGTGTTGGCGGTGACGCTGGTGAGCGTACGTTCCTGGAAGAGATGGCGCTGGTAGTCGAGCGGCGGGACGTCCGAGAGGTGGATGCCGGCGACCGCGAGCGTGCCGCCGCGATCGAGGCGTTCGAGCGCGACGGGCACCAGCTCGCCCGCCGGCGCGAAGAGGATCGCGGCGTCCAGTCGAACCGGCGGCGCGTCGTGGCTGCCGCCCACCCAGGTCGCACCCAGCTCGCGCGCGAGCTCGCCGTGCAGCGTCGCGCGACTGAACACGTAGACCTCGCAGCCCAGGTGGCGCGCGACCTGGATCGCGATGTGCGCCGACGCGCCGAAGCCCCAGAGACCGAGCCGCGATCCCCGCCGCGCGCGCGAACGCACCAGCGCGCGCCAGCCGATGATGCCCGCGCACAGGAGTGGCGCGATCTCGCGGGCGGGCAGCGCCTCGGGCACGCGATACACGAAATCCGCGGGCGCCACCGCGTACTCGGCGTAGCCGCCGTTCGCGTGCCAACCGGTGAAGCGCGGGTCGAGGCAGAGGTTCTCCTCGCCGCGCGCGCAGAAGCGACAGGTGCCACAGGCTCGCTGCAGCCAGGCAATCCCAACGCGTTCGCCATCGCGCCACGTCGCGACGCCCGGCCCGCAGCCCGCGATGCGGCCGACCACCTGGTGGCCAGGAACGACCTCCGCGCGCTGCGGCGCCAGCTCGCCCTCGACGACGTGCAGATCGGTGCGACATACACCACACACTTCGACGCGTACCAGCACCTCGCCCGGCCCCGGCTCGGGCACCGCCACTTCGCTGAGCGCGAGCGGACGCGTCGCGATCTGGCCGGGCGCGCGCAGCAGCATCGCCCGCACGGTCGCTAGCTGTCGCGGGTTGCGCGGCGTTCCGTGTGCGCGCCGCCGAGGCCGAGTCCGCCGCGCACGCGCGCCAGCACGTCGAGCACGTCGGCGTGGATCTCGCCGGCGTGCATCGCGCGCGCCACGTGGATCGGCCGCACCGCGCGGCCGAGCAGCCGTTCGAGTTCGCCGCGGTACGCAAACAGCGGCTTGGCATCGACGGCGCCCAGTTCTTCTTCGCTCGCGGGCAACTCGCTGCGGAAGAAACGCTCGACGCGCGCGTCCGTGGCCGGAAGTTTGAGACTGCGGCGGATCGCGCCCGGGACCAGCAGGTAGCTCTCGATGTGGCGCCGGCCCCAGATGAAGAAGTCGAGGCCGGGCGCCACGACCGGCGGCGGACGCGGCGCGTCGTCGGCGTCGCGATCGAGCACGCAGAGGCCACGCGCGGTGGTGTACCTCGTGCACAGCTCGCGGAAATGCTCCGCCGCGCGCGCGGGCTGACGACCGCCGAGGATCACCGTGATGGCGTCGAGCGCGCGTGCGAGCCGTGGCGACATCCGATGCGCCCAGGCCGCCAGCAGGCTCTGGTCGCGCGGGCCCTCGACGTAGAGCACGAAGCGCGCGCCCTCGGGAGGGCGCCCGTTGCTCCTCCCGTTCCCCCCACGGCGGGATCCGTTCGCGCGACGCGCATGCGACAGCGGCGGCATCGACGGCCTTCTTCGTCCGCTCGGCCAGGTGGGGGAAAGCGAAGCGGACCCAACCTAGCTCGACAGCTTCGCGCCCGCACGCTCGAGCACGGCGATCGCTTCGACGTGCGGCGTCTGCGGAAACAGGTCGAAACCGATCACCCGCAGCAGCGACCAGCGCCTCTGCACGAGCACGCGCAGATCACGCGCCAGCGTCGCCGGATCGCACGAGACGTGGACGATGCGCTGCGCCGGAAGCCGCGCGAGCCGCTCGCTCGCGCGCGTCCCGATGCCCCCGCGCGGCGGATCGAGCACGACGACGTCGGGCGCCAGCCGGTGCGTGCGCGCCGCAGCCAGCACGTCTTCGGCGGGCGCCTCGATCACGCGGACGTGGCGGAAGCCCGCCGCGGCGCAATTGCGCGCAAGGTCCGCGACCGCCGCTGCGTCCGACTCCACCGCGGCGACGCGCGCAAAGCGCCGCGCCAGCCCCAACGTGAAGAAGCCGGCGCCGGCGAACAGTTCGAGCACCTCGCCGCCCTGCCCCGCCGCCTCGAGCACGCTTTGGGCGAGCGCCCCCTGCAGCAACGCGTTCGCCTGTAGGAAGACTCCGCCCGAGACTTCGATCTGCTCGCCCGCGGCGCGCACGGTGACGCGCTCGCCGGTTCGCGCGCGCGCGCCGAGCGGCGTCGTGCGTACGGCGCCGTCGCTGCCGAGCGCCAGCTCCCACTCGCCGTCTTCGCGCGGCGCGCGCGCCGCCAGATCCGCAAGCGCCGCGTCGAGCGGGGTAGCCATATGGTTGCGGCGACGCGACGAACTCGATCGGCGGCACCTCGATGCCACCGATGCGTGCGAGCGCGTCGTGCAGGATCGCGCGCTTCGCCGCGAGCTGCGCCGGATAGCCCACGTGCTGCCACGCGCAACCGCCGCAGCTGCTGAAGACGGGGCAGCGCGGCGCGACGCGATCGGCGCCCGGCGCGAGCACCGCCTCGATCTCGCCGCGCGCGAAGCGCGCGTGCTGCTCGACGACGCGCACGCGCAGTCGATCGCCGGCTGCGGCGAATGGCACGAAGACGACGCGCCCGCTCGCATCGCGCCCGACGCCTTCGCCACCCGCGGCGAGTGACTCGATCGTGACTTCGAGCCCTGCCGGCGCGTCAGCGCGCGCGTTCATCTGGGATCGCGCGGCAGTACGTGCACGTCCTCGGGCCGCACCGCGATGAAGACGCCGTCGCCCGCCTTCAGCGTCTGACCGAGACCGCGCCCCGCGAGCAGATGGGTGCGCAGGCGCAGCGCGTGCCAGTCGATCCACGCCACCACCAGCGCGCCGTCCGAGACACGCGTCTCGACGCTCGCGGGGCCGAGCGTGTTCGGGTCGCTGTGATCGACGTCGATCTTCACGTGTTCGGGCCGGATCCCCACCCACACGTCCGTGCCGGCGGCGCAGGCCGTGGCAACACGCAGCGTCGCAGCGGGCGCCAGCTCGACCAGCGCAAGGCCCGCAGCGTCGCGCGAGCGCACGCGACCGGGCAGCCAGTTCGCCATGCCCACCAGCGCGGCGACTTCGGCGCTCGCGGGGCGCCGCAACACTTCGTCGCGCGCGCCCAGCTGCGCGAGCGCTCCGGCGTCGAGCACGGCGATACGATCGGCGAGCAGCAGCGCCTGGCGCAGATCATGCGTCACGATCGCCACCGCGATCTCCGTTTCGCGGATCGCGCCGGCGAGATCCTGCACCAGGGCTTCGCGACCCGCCGCGTCGAGGTCGTCGAAGGGCTCGTCGAGCAGCAGCACGTCGGGCGCCACTACGAAGGCGCGCGCCAGCGCGAGGCGCCGCGCTTCGCCGCCAGACAGTGTCGTCGCGTCGCGCTCCGCGAGCGCAGCGATGCCGAAGCGCGCGAGCGCCGCGCGGGCGCGCTCCTGGCGTTTGCGTCGCGCGATGCCGCGCCCCCAGAGCGGCACTTCGGCGTTCCACGCGACGTTTCCGGCGAGCAGCAACGGATGCTGGAACACCAGCGCAACGCCGTGCGGCGCGCGCACTTCGATCGCGCCGGCGCTCGGCGCGATGAGACCGGCGAGTGCGCGCAGCAGCGTCGTCTTGCCCGCGCCGTTCGGGCCGAGAATCGCGAGCACCTCGCCGCGGCGCAGCGCGAGATCGGGCACGCGCAGCGTGAAGCCTCCGGCGCGCGCGCCGGGCCGCACGAGCAACTCGCGCGCGGCGAGCACCGCGTCGCTCGTCACCGCCGGCTCGCCTGCTGCACGGCCGTCAGCGCGGCGGCGAGCACGAAGGTGAGCCCCAGCAACACGGCGGCCAGCGCCAGCGCCGTCTCGAAGCGTCCCATCTGCGTGTACATGAGGATCCCGCTGGTGAGCACGCGTGTCTCGCCTTCGAGGTTGCCGCCCACCATCGTGACGGCGCCGACTTCGGAGAGAATGCCGCCGAGCGCCGCGATCACCGCGGCCAGCAGGCCGCGCCGCGTCTCGCGCACCAGCAGCCACGCCGCACGCGGTCCGCGCACGCCGAGCGCGCGCACCTGCAGATGGAAGTCGGCGGGCAGCGCGCCGACCGCCGCGAGCGTGATGCCGACCACCAGCGGCAGCGCGATCAGGACCTGCGCGATCACCATCGCTTGCGGCGTGTACATCCAGCCGAGCGTGCCGAGCGGACCGCTGCGCCAGAGCGCCAGCGCAACCAGCAATCCCACCACGACGGGCGGCAGTCCCATGCCGGCGTTCACCGTCGCGACGAGCAGGCCCCGCCCGGGAAAACGCCGGTGCCCGAGCGCCAGCCCCAGCGGCACGCCGATCGCCACCGCGAGCGCCAGCGCCGCGCCCGAGACGGCGAGCGTGCGCAGCGCGATCGCAAGGACCGGCTCGCCCACGACGCCACTCACTTCGCGGCGTCGCCTTGCGCGAGCGGCGTGAACAGCGAAACGCCGTCCTTCGCGCCGAACGCGCGGATGCGCTCCGCCGTCGCGGGAGAGGTGATGAACGCGGCGAAGCGCTCGGCGCCCGCTACGTCGACGCGACCCGCTGGAAAGTTCGCGGGATTCGGGCGCGACACCGAGTACACGTTGCGCAGATCCGCCGTCTTCTCGGCAAAGACCGGCGCGAGTTGCGTGCGCGCCTGGAAGGCCTGGAAGGTGGCGCGGTCGCTGAGCACGTAGGCGCGCTTCTCGCCGGCGATCTGGAGCGTCGCGCCCATGCCCTGCCCGGTGCGCACGAGTCCGGGCCAGCTGGCGTTCGGATCGAGACCGCCCTGTTCGAAGAGCGCCTGCTCGCGCTTGTGGGTGCCCGAGTCGTCGCCGCGGCTCGCAAACGGCGCCTGCTTCTTCGCGATCCACGCGATCGCTTCCGCAGCACTCTTGGCCTTCGTGATGCCGGCGGGATCTTCGACCGGGCCCGCGATCAGGAAGAAGTTCTCCATGAAGGCGCGGTGGTCGACGAGCGCGCCCTTCGCGACCAGCGCCTTCTCGCCGTCGGGTTCGTGCGTCACCAGCACGTCGGCGTTGCCGTCCGCGCCCAGCTTCAGCGCTGCGCCGCTTCCCACCGCGACGAGCTGCACGTGGATGCCTGTTGCGTTCTCGAAGAGCGGCAGCAGCTCGTCCATCAGGCCCGAATCGCGCACGCTGGTGGTGGAGCCGAGCACGAGCGCGCGCTTCGCATCCTCCGCACGCACAGGCGACGGCAGCGAGACGAGAGCGGCGAGCAGCGCGGCGAGACACGCGATCGGTTTCAAGTGGCTTCCTCCGGCGGGCCGAAGCCCATTTGTTGGAGTTCGGCGCGCAGCGGGCTGCCCGCTGCGAGGAGTCGCCGCAATGCGGCGACGGCGGGGCGATCCCAGCGCGACGCGGGGATCGCGAAGTCGTAGTGCTCGGCGCGCAGCGGCCGGAAGCGCAGCCCCTTGCTGCGCGCGACCGGCTCGATCGTGACGCCCCAGTCCGCGCGCTTCTGC
>JAGSPS010000357.1 GCA_018262315.1 Deltaproteobacteria bacterium
GGAGCAACGCAGCAGATGGCCTGTCGCCGCAAGCGATTCGACCGAGGCGATTTTTTCACAGGCTCTCAGTAGAGGCGGAGACGCACGAACGCTTCGGCCGGGCGCTGTTCGGATCCCCAATGCGCGCCCATCGCGCGCGCGGCGGCAGCGAGTCCGCCGACGGCTTCTTCCTGACTGGCGTGCGCGAGAAGGGACGCTTTTTTGCGTTCGAAGCCGTCGGCGACGTCGATGCACAGATCGGGCTGCGCGGTGTCGAAGAGCCAGACTTCGCGCGGGTACCAGGACTGCAACGCCTCGTCGCCGCCGAGCTGCTCGGCGTAGAAGTTCGGACTCGGCGAGCGCGGGTAGATGGCGTCGAGCGTCGCCTGGCCGGCGGCGCGGTGATCGCTGTGACCGGGCTGGGCGATGCCGGCGATGATCGTCCAGAGCGTGCGCGGGTCGTGGGCGAGCACCAGCTCGGGACGCACACGCCGCACGCTGCGAACCAGGTCGCTGCGCAGCGGGTCGCCCGCGGCGAGGGCGCCGTCGGGGTGCGCGAGCCAGAGCCAGTCGTCGATGCCGAGCGCGGCGGCGGCGCGCGCCTGCTCGCCGCGGCGGACTGCGGCAGGATCGCCCAGGTTGCGCCCGCCGCGCGCGCCGTCGCTGCACACCACGAGCGCAACCTGCGCGGCGGCGTCGAGAAGCTGTGCGACGGTCGCGGCGGCGAAGAACTCGACGTCGTCGGGATGTGCGCCGATCGCGAGAACCCGTCGCGGAACGAAGGGCAGGTTGGTCATTGGAGCGCAAGGGAAGGCGACCGAGCGGTCCGTTGCAAGCGCGCGAGGTGTGTCCCTTTTCTCCTCAGCCCGTCCTCGGTGAGGACCGTCCCCTTTCTCCTCTTCCTCCGAACTGAAACTTGTTCTAGTTTTTGGGGATGGACTTTCGGGATTCGGAGAAAGAGGCGGCGTTTCGGGCGGAGGCGCGGGTGTTTCTCGAGGCGCACAAGCCGGCCAGGTGGCAGCACCCGTTCGACGACGACGTCGATGAGCACGCACTGCTCGTGGGCTCGAAGGCCTGGCAGCGCACGCTCCATCAGAACGGCTGGGGCGCCATCCTCTGGCCGAAGGAGTTCGGCGGGCGCGGGCTCGGCCCGATCGAGGCGATCATCTGGAACCAGGAGCTGGTTCGGTTCGGGCTCGGCCAGTCGATCTTCGTGGTGGGCACGGCGATGGCGGGGCCGACGATCATCGCCCACGGCACGCCCGAGCAGAAGTCGCGCTACCTCGAACCGCTCGCGCGCGGCGACGAGATCTGGTGTCAACTCTTCAGCGAACCCGGCGCAGGATCGGATCTCGCGGCGCTCTCCGCGCGCGCCGTGAAAGACGGAGATCCGCGCCAACCCGCCGGAACATTCGACTGGGTCGTCAGCGGCCAGAAGACCTGGTGCTCCGGCGCGCACTACGCGGACTTCGGCATCCTGCTGGCGCGCAGTGATCCCAGCGTGCCGAAGCACGCGGGCATCACCTACTTCCTGCTCGACATGCGCGCGCCCGGCGTCGAGATCCGTCCGCTGCGCCAGATGTCGGGCGGCTCGCACTTCAACGACGTGTTCCTGAACGAAGTGCGCATCCCCGACGCGAATCGGCTCGGGCCCGCAGGCGCCGGCTGGGGCGCTGCGATGACGACGCTGCTCAACGAGCGCATGGCGCTCGGCGGCACCGGCGGCTTCTTTTCGTTCGACGAGCTCGCCGCCTTCGCGCGCGCCCACCGGGAACGCCTCGACGGCGTGACGCGCGACCAGCTCGCCCGCCTCTACACCTGGAACAAGACGCTCGACCTGCTGAACGCACGCGTCGTGAGCAAGCTCGGCCGCGGCGTCATCCCGGACGCGGAGTCGTCGGTGATGAAGCTCGCGCTCGGCCGCATCCTCACGCTCGGCGCCGAACTCGGCTTGCGCCTCGCCGGCCCCGATGCGCTGCTGCGCCGCGGTCATTGGCAACACCAGTTCCTGACTGCGCCTTCGATGCACATCGCCGGCGGTACCGACGAGATCCAGAAGAACGTCGTCGCCGAGCGCGTGCTCGGGCTGCCGCGCGAACCGCGCCGCGACCGCGACGTGCCGTTCGACGAGATTCCGCGCTCCTGAAGCGCGCTCTCTCAAGAGCGCCCTGCGACGAACCGATGCGCGTCGCGGAGGTCCGCTTGGGCGCCCTTTCCATCGTCGGCTTCGGCTCCTTCGTCGTCGCGAGCTTCCTGGTGGGTTTGCGACTGCTCGGCATCGCAACGCGCACCGGCAAGGCGCCCGAACTGGCGATCGGAGCCGCGTTCCTCGCCAGCGGTGGGCTCGGCTACGGACTCATCGTGTTGGCGTTCGCGCTCCACGCCTTCTCGGCTCCCGTGATGCCGATCGCGGTGCTCGTGGGCAACACGTCGGCCAGCTGCGGCGCGATCGCATTGGCGTTCGGGATCTGGCGGATCTTTCGCCCGGCGGATCGCTGGCCGCTCGCCTTGACGGCCGTGATCGTGGCGCTGCTCGTGGTCTCCTTCGTCGGTCGGCTGCGGAATGTCGCGGTAGTGCCCGCTCCCGCATTCGTATTCTGGACCTTCACGATCGGCAGCGTCGCGAGCTACGCGTGGAGCGCCTTCGAGTCGCTGCGCTTTCACGCGATGTTGCGACGCCGGATGCGGATCGGTCTCGCCGACGCCGACATCGCGCGGCGATTCTTGCTGTGGGGTGTCGCCGGCAGCGCCGCCGTCGGCATCCACGTCTGTTCGGCGGCCAACCGCTTTCTCGATCCTGATACGATCCACCCCGCGTTGCTGACCGTGCAAGCGGCGCTCGGACTCGGCGCCGCGAGCGGCATCTGGTTCGCGTTCTTCCCTCCCCATCGCTCGCGGCGAACGGCGCTCTCCGAATAGCGGCGCATCCAGCTATCTTGGCGCCGTGCCGGTCTACCGCCTCGGCGAAGCGCTCCGATTCCCTCCGCCCGAGGAGGCGGATCCGTCGGGACTGCTCGCGGTCGGCGGCGATCTCTCGCCCGATCGTCTGCTGCTCGCATACTCGAACGGAATCTTCCCGTGGCCGCTCGTCGAGCGACCGCTGCTCTGGTTCTCCCCCGATCCGCGCATGGTGCTGCGACCGGCGGAACTCGTGGTGTCGCGCAGTTTGCGCAAGACGCTGCGCCGCGGCGGCTTCGAAGTGCGACTCGACACCGCGTTCCATCGCGTCGTGCACCGCTGCGCCAAAGTGCCGCGCCGCGGCGAAG
>JAGSPS010000122.1 GCA_018262315.1 Deltaproteobacteria bacterium
CGGATCAAGCAGCGCGCAAGAGCGCCTGTCGCAGCCTCTCCCGTACCGAATCCGCAGGAACTTCAAACAAGTTGTCCAAACAACTCGAGCGCCGTGGCGCGCTCGCTCCGTTGGTCGTCTCTCTCGCACTCGGTCTCGCGGCCGGAGGGCTCGGCTGCGCTTCGCTTCCTGGCTCCAAGACGACGCAAGGCGCCGTGGTCGGTGGTCTCGTCGGAGCCGGCAGCGGTGCGGCGATCGGTCGCCACGGCCACGACACGGCGGGGATCCTGATCGGCACCGCCGTCGGCGCTGTCGCGGGTGGCGTGATCGGCCACTACCTCGACAGCCAGAGTCAGGAGATCCGTCAGATTCCCGACGCCACCGTGACACAGCAGCAGGATCGACTGTTGGTCACGTTCCCGGGCGATGTCCTCTTCGACAGCGGATCCGCGACGCTGTCCGCGGGTGCTCAGCAGCGGTTGAGTTCGTTTGCGCAGACCCTGAGCCGCTACCCCGAGAGCAATCTCGTCGTGCGTGGCCATACCGATTCGACGGGAACGATGGCGCTCAACCAACGCCTCTCGCAGGACCGTGCCGAGAGCGTGCGCAGCCATCTGATCTCGCAAGGCGTGTCGGGCAATCGCATCACCGCGACCGGCATGGGCTCGGAGTATCAGGTGGCGAGCAACGCAAGCGAAGCGGGCCGCCAGCAGAACCGGCGCGTGGAGATCGAGATCATTCCGGATCAGCAACAGCTCCAGCAGCAGCAGCAGCAGTATCAGAACCAATAGGGTGGCGGAAGCGGAACGCGTCACCGGCAACCGATGTTGCGGCGCCAGGACGTCGACAGCGCTCCCATCGAGGCGACCCAGGAGACGAAGCAGAAGGTTCTCGTTCCAGCCCTTCGCGGGCGCGCTCGTTCTGATCGGCGGAGTCGTCCTCGTGACATCTGGTGACGGATGGGGCTGTCATACACTGCCGCAGATATCTCGTGAGTACGAGTGAAAGAGGGACAGGGACCTGCCATCGCGCAGGAGCCCTTCGTGAGGTGCGAAAAATGAAGGCGCATGTCGTGAACCGGATCGTGTTGGCGATGGCACTCGCAGGGGTGTCGTTCGTGGGAATGAGCGCGGCGACTTACGCACAGCCACAGCTTCAGCAAGACCAGGTACAGGAAGAGGAATCTGCCAAGAAGCAGAAGAAGGCGCAGGAGCAAAAGGCGCAACAGCAGCAACGACAACAGCAGGGCGAGCAGCAGCAGAAGAAGGCGCAGGAACAACGACAACAGCAGGGCGAGCAGCAGCAAAAGGCGCAGCAGCAACGACGACAGCAGGACCAGCAGCAGCAAAAGGCGCAGGAGCAACGACAACAGCAGGACCAGCAGCAGCAGAAGGCGCAGCAGCAACGACGACAGCAGGACCAGCAGCAGCAGAAGGCGCAGGAGCAACGCCAACAGCAGGGCGAGCAGCAGCAAAAGGCGCAGCAGCAACAGCAACAGCAGAACCGCCTGTCAGAGCAGCAGCAGCGACAGCGGATCGAGGAGCAGCAGCAGCGCCTGACGCAGTACCGCGAGCACCTGGATCAGCAGCAACGTCTCGCGGAGCAGTACGCAGAACGCCTGAAGCAGCAGAATCGGATGGAGCACTACCAATTCCAGGAGCAGTACCTGCAGCGTCTTCGTGAGCAACAGCGTCGGATCCAGGAAACACGCGACTACGACTACGATGCGGATCCGTACTTCTATACGCCGCCCGTCTATCGATACTCTCGTGGCGGCCGCTACTACGAGACGAATCAGTACGGCGCGGATCTTCTCCGCGAGGCTGTGAACTACGGCTACGAGGAGGGCTTCCGCGCGGGGCGCGCGGACCGGCACGATCGCTGGCGTTCCAGCTACAAAGACTCCTATGCCTATCAGGACGCGAACTACGGCTACACGGGCTATTACGTGGCCCGCGACGACTACAACCACTACTTCCGAGAGGGCTTTCGTCGCGGCTATGAGGACGGCTACGACAGCCGCTACCAGTATGGAAGCTACGAAGACGGCAGGTATTCCGTCCTGCAGACGGTCTTGTCCCTGATCCTCAACTTCCAGCCGCTGCGCTAGCGCCCGGAGTCGACTGTGCGAGAGCCCCTTGCGCGAATGCTCGTTGCGATCGCTGTCGTGCTCAGTGTGGCGACCGGCTCGCTGGGCTGTCGACGCGAGAAGGGTACGATGGAGAAGGCTGGGGAGAAGGTGGACGAAGTGATCGACGAAATCGCGCACCCAGATGAGGGGCCGATCGAGCATGCCGGCCGCAAGATCGACGAGAAGGTCGAGGACGCCAAGGACAAGCTCGAGAAGTAGAGGCGCGGCGCGCGCGGCCGATGGGGCGGGGGGCGCAAGGCCCCTTCCCTCATCCGCCATCGCCAGGCCAACGCCGTCAGGCGTTTCCCATCGCAGATGTGTCGTTGCGCGAACGAGGAGAGACGTTAATCGATCCACCGCTCTGCTGCTGATCGCAATCGCGTTGGTCGGCTTCGGCATCTACCGAGCGCTCTATCTCCCCGGGATGCTCGTCGATCCGCAGGTGCCCCTCCTGCTGGTCGTCTTCTTGCTTCAGGCAGTGTTCGGCATGCCGATGGCCGGCATGCCGTGCGCCCTTGCCGCGAGCACCCATACCGCGGAGCCGAACACCGAGCCGAGCGGCTTGCCTCCGCGGCCGCGGAAGATTGGATACTCGCAGCCGCCATTGCCACACGCGGTCCGGATGAAAGATTCCTGGGCGCCGTCGCCGTCGAGATCGATCCGCACCACCATCGCGCCGCCGCGCTCCGACTCTTCGAGATCGACCTGCGCGTCGTAATCGACTCCCGCCGAAGGCGTTCGCGTCCACGTGCCGTGATCCACGCCGAAGTGCCAGAGCGCCGGCTCGCCGGAGACGACGGATCCGGCGGCGAGGCCGCCGATCGACGCGAGCGTCGAGCCGACTACGAGTGCGGCAATCGCGACCGGGCGCCATTCGCGGAGGCTCATTGCGGCGTACCGCTCGGCCGGGCGAGGTCGCCGCGCACCCGCGCGATCGGCCGTCCGCCTTTCGCCCGCTCGCGACCTTCTTCTGGACGAATTCCTAGAGCTCGGCAGAGAGATGGACGTCGATGGGCTGGCCTCTTGCGTTGCAAACTCATCCCCCGAGATCGAAATGCGCGATGTCGAAGAGCGTCAATCTTGGACATGCTCGTCCAAGGGGGGCCGGGACGTTCGTGAGAAGGTGGTGGATGCGATGCTCTCGACGCCGTGATGCGGCCCCTCCGGCGATCCCGAGGTCGCGACCGCCATCCTCGATCGGCTGCTCCACGACAGTCTCCGACACCGACATGATATCGCCGCTGTTCGGGGTATCCCGACGTGGAGCGAAGCCTGGAACCGTGTCGCTGAGCTCCATCAGTTGGAGGGGCGGCGCGGGATGAGATCCTTGTCGCTGCCTTCGCGTTCGAAGGGGAGACTGCCCCAGAGGCCGGCGAGGAAGAGTTTGCCGCGCAGGTCGTACGAGAATTGCGGTTGCGGTTGCTGGCCGAACGCGATGATCTGGTTGACGAGGTCGAGCAGCGACGTGGTGGTCGTGACCGGCACGACGACTTCGCCGAGGCGCGGCAGTGTCGCGCTCTCACTCGACACGCCCGATGCGAGGCGAAGTCCGTTGACGTCGAGCAGGAAGCGCAGACCCTCGATCTGGTAGGCGCGATTGTTCGGGTTGCGCAGCCGCAGGTCGACGCGCAGGCGGTGCTCGAAGGCCGTGCTGGGAAGCGGCGTCAGCGAGACCAGCTGCACTTCGATCGGTTCGCCGCCGACGCCCAGCGACGCGCAGCCCGCGAGCATCGCGCAGCCCAACGCGAGAACGAGCGCAGTCCCGCGCAGCGAGGCGAGGCCGAGCGGCGAGATCATGGGTTTTCCGAACGTTGTTTCATCGAGACTCCGCGACGCCGCGCGAGTACGCGCAAGCGGCGCGCAGTCTAGCTGGGGCCGGGCTCCCGCGTGCTTTCCGGCCTCGCCGCGAGACGGTATCGTGCGCGCTTCCCCAGCAGAACTTCGAGCGATTCGAGCACGGAGACGCGATGAACGAGCCGAGCCCCGCCCTACGGGAACGCATCGTCAATACGATCCGCTTCCTCGCCATCGACGCCGTGGAAAAGGCGAAGAGCGGGCATCCCGGCGCCCCGATGGGCCTCGCGGCGGCGGCCTTCGAGCTGTGGCAGCGCCATCTCCGCTTCGATCCGCGCGATCCGGGCTGGCCGCTGCGAGACCGCTTCGTGCTCTCGAACGGTCACGCGTCGATGCTGCTCTATTCGCTGCTCCACCTGTTCGGCTACGACCTCTCGCTCGACGACCTCCGCAATTTCCGCCAGCTCGACTCGCGCACGCCCGGTCATCCCGAGTACGGCCACACCGCGGGCGTCGAGACGACGACCGGCCCGCTCGGGCAGGGCTTCGCGACCGGCGTCGGCATGGCGCTCGCCGCGCGGCTCGCGCGCTCGCGCTTCGCGCGCGACGGCGAGGGCCCCGGTCACCATCTCGTGTACGCACTCGTCAGCGACGGCGACCTGATGGAAGGCGTCTCCGCCGAGGCCGGCTCGATTGCGGGTCACCTCGGACTCGGCAACCTCGTCTACCTCTACGACGACAACCACATCACGATCGACGGCGCGATCGATCTGTCGTTCAGCGAAGACGTCGCGGCCCGCTTCGGCGCGCAGAAATGGCACGTCCAGCGCGTCGCGGACGGCAACGACCCCACCGCGATCTCGCGCGCGATCGACGCGGCGCGCGCCGAGACGGAGCGCCCGTCGCTGATCCTGCTGCGAACGACGATCGGCTACGGCAGCCCGCATCTCGCCGGCAAGTCCAAGACGCACGGCGCTCCGCTCGGCGCCGACGAAGTGCGTGCCACCAGGGAGGCGCTCGGCTGGCCGCAGGAACCGACCTTCTTCGTGCCGGACGACGTGCGCGCGTGGTTCGCGAGCTGCATCGAAGCGAAACAGGCCGAGCGCCGGTCGCGTGACGCGAAGCTCGCGGCGTGGCGCCAGGCGAACCCGGCGCTGGCCGCTTCGTGGGACGCGCACCGCGAACGCCGCATCGCCGCGGGATTCACGCAGCAGCTCGCCGCCGGCTGGGAAGACAAGAAGGCGGCGACGCGCGTGCACTCGGGCGAGGTGATCCAGCGCGCGACGGCGGCGCTGCCGTTCCTGATCGGCGGTTCCGCCGATCTGGCCGAATCGAACAACACGACCGTGAAGGGTGCGGCGAGCGTCGGGCCGGGTGCCGGTGCGGGGGCGGATCCGTTCGCGGGTCGCAATCTGCACTTCGGCATTCGCGAACACGGCATGGCCTCGATCGCAAACGGCTTGTCGCTCGACGGCACCTTCTTGCCCTACGTCGCGACCTTCCTGGTCTTCAGCGATTACCTGCGCCCGGCGATCCGGCTGGCATCGCTGATGAGCCTGCGCGTCGTCTACGTCTTGACGCACGACTCGATCTTCCTCGGCGAAGACGGTCCGACGCACCAGCCGATCGAGCATCTCGACGCACTGCGCGCGATTCCGGGCCTCACGGTGTTCCGGCCGGCCGACGGACTCGAGACGGCGATGGCGTGGGCGTACGCGCTCGAAGCGGCGCGGGGTCCCGTTGCGCTGGCGCTCACGCGACAGGCGTTGCCGCCGCTCGTGCGGCCGGTGGGCGCCGATCCGAAGGCGGTGTGGCGCGGCGGTTATCTCGCGCGCGATGCGAACGGAAGACCCGACGTGGTGTTGGTGGCGACCGGCTCCGAAGTGTCGCTCGCGTGCGAAGCGGCGGAGAAGCTCGCGTCGCAGCAGGTCGCGGCGCGCGTGGTGTCGATGCCGTCGCTCGAACTCTTCGCCGAGCAGCCCGACGCCTATCGCCACGCACTGTTGCCGGCCGACGGGACCCCGATCGTGGCCGTGGAGATGGCGCGCGGCGAAAGCTTCTGGCGCCATCTCGGCGCGCGCGGACTCGTCTACGGCGTCCAGCGCTTCGGCGCGTCGGCGCCGCAGTCCCAGCTCGCCGGCCGCTTCGGCTTCACGCCGGATCAACTCGCTGCCCGGGTCCTCGCGCACATCAACCGCTGAGCTTGCTTTCAGGTGATGCTGAGATCGCCCTGGGCGGGGCGCACCGGCTGGTCGAGCTGGTAGTCGCTCGGGATGACGACGCGCGCGACACCGGCCTTGATCGCGGCTTCGGCGACGGCGCGGGCGACGGCGCGATGGACGTCGAGCCGCAGCGGGTTCGGCACCAGTTCGTTTTCGCGCGCGCGTTCGGCGATCGCCTTGGCTGCCGCCACGTACATGCTGTAGTCGATGCGGCGCGCGCGAACGTCGATCGCGGCGCGCAGGATCCCGGGGAAACCGAGCAGGTTGTTCACCGAGCGCCCGTCGGCGGCGAACGCGGCGCCCGCGGCGAGGGCGTCTTCGGGGCGGATCTCGGGATCGGGATTGCTGAGCGCGAGGATTCCCTGGCCGCGCCGCACCCATTCGGGCGAGATCAATCCCTTGCGACCGGTCACGGCGACGACGAGGTCGACGCGCGCCATCAAGTCGGCGATGTCCTTCGCCGGCTCGCCGCCGAGTGCGCGCAGCCGCGCGATCGCGTCGGCGTTCATGTCGAAGCCCAGCACCGGTTTGGCGCTGACCGCGCCGAGCATGCGCGCGATCGCCGTGCCGGCCGCACCGAGCCCGATCACGCCGACGTGCGCCGACGCGAGTTCGAGACCCGCGCGGCGCATCGCGTTGGTGGCGGCGGCGAGCGTGGCGACCGCGGTGCCGTGCTGATCGTCGTGCAGCACCGGCATTTCGAGCTGCTCGACGAGGCGTCGCTCTACCTCGAAACACACAGGCGACTCGATGTCTTCGAGCTGGATCGCGCCGAAGCCCTGCGCAATGTGCAGGACGGTTTCGACGATCTCGTCGGGGTCGCGCGTGTCGAGCACCAGCGGCCAGGCGGAGAGGCCCACGAACTGATGCAGCAGGGCGGCCTTCCCCTCCATCACCGGCAGCGCGGCGAGCGGTCCGATGTTGCCGAGACCCAGCACGCGCGTGCCGTTGGTGACGATCGCGACGGTCTTTCCGCGAATCGTGTAGAGGTACGAGTCGTCGGGATCGTTCGCGATGGTGCGCGCGACTTCGGCGACGCCCGGCGTGTACACGCGTCGCAGGTCGTGCAGTGTGCGTACCGGATGCGTCGGCCGCACCTCGATCTTGCCGTCGATGTGCAGCTCGTGGACGTCGTCGATTACTTCGAGCAGGTCGATGCCTTCGACGGCGCGCACGGCTTCGGTGGTCTGCTCGAGCATCGCCGCGCTCTCGACCATGATGTCGATGTCGCGCACGATGTGCTCCGGCCCGACCCACACGGTGCGGATGTCTCCCAGGTTTGCGCCCGTGTTGCCCATCGCGGTGGCGAGGCGCCCGAATACGCCCGGGCGGTTCGCGTTGCGGCAGCGGAGGGTGCGGAGCAGGTAGTCGGCCATGACGGACTCCGAAGGATGGGAAGGACCGGGGCGGGCCGAACATAGGGAATCGCGTCGGCGTCGCTCTCGCGGAAGCTGCCGGTCGCGCGCCGCGATGCACGAGTGCCCCGACCGGGCCTGCCTCGAGGCGGGAAACGCCGCGTGGCATCCCTCGCGCGCTTCGAAGCGAGCGGGAGTGCGAGCGCGATCTACAGGGCGCTGCTCGCGTTCTTCATCAACCTGTTGCTGCGCTCGATCGCGAGCGACCTTCAGCAGCCTGCTTGTCAGTCACGCGCCCTTTCGCGCGCGCGTTGCAGGTAGCTCTGCTCGGCACTTTGCTCGGCGCTCTGCTCGGCGGGGTCGTAGCGTTTTTTCGCGTTGCGCGTCGCCCAGGGCCCATTCCGTGCCGGGGACATCGCGCGCAGGCGCTCGTGCTCCTCTTTGCGAGTTGCCGCTTGCTGCCGCTCGTGTCCGCGCTGCTCGGTCTGTTGCGCGGCCTGCCGTTGGCGGCGCTGTTCCTCGCGTGCCTGCGCCTGCTGCTGGTTGGCCTGCTGCTGATTGAGCTGCTGCTGGCGCTGCTGCTCGGCGCGCTGCTGCTGGCTGGGTCCGCGGTACGCGTCGCGCTGGCGCCGATCGCGATGATCCTGGGCGCCGTAGTCGCGTCGCGGTTCGTAGTGACGCTGCTGGGTGTGGTGATGGCGATCGTCGTAGTCGTAATCGTCGTAATCGTCGTGATCGTGGCCGTAGCCGTAGCCGCGCTGGTACGGAACGTAGTAGCGGCGGGGCGACCCCGAGCCGTACCCACCATGCCCGCCGTACCTGCCGTACCCGCTGTAGCTGCGGTATCCGCCGTAGCCGCCGTACGGGGCGTACCAGCGCGGCGCCAGGCATCCCGCCGCAACGAGCGCGAACGCGGCGAACAAGATGGGAGTGAAAGAGGGGAACGAATGCCGTCTAGAAAAATGTGGGTCCATGGGCCGGGAGGATACAACCGGCGAGGGCATGGCGTCGTCCTGCCGTTCATCTGCTCGTCATCCCGAAAAGGCGAGGCGGCGCGATCCCTCAACCGTCGCGGAAGGTCCGGAACACGCAGTAGCCGGCAAGACCGAGTAC
>JAGSPS010000123.1 GCA_018262315.1 Deltaproteobacteria bacterium
CCCGAGCGATAGCTGTGACTCGAATGCGCTGTCGCGGAGAGCACGCCGGGCACGCGCGCGAGCGCGGCGGTGACGCCGTCGTAGAGCGCGCCGACGCGGCTCCAGGTCGACGCCACTTCGATCGTGTCCACCACCACGCCCTGCTCGAGAAAACTCCGGAAGCCCGGCACGCGGTTGCGGTGTGCCATCCACTGATCCACGGCTGCCGCATCGGTTTCGACGCCGCCGGCCTCGCGACACAGGCGTGCCAGCGCTTCCGACTCGGCTGCGACGGCGCTCGCCGGTCCCTGGTGCAACAAAAGCAGCAGCGCGCGGTCCTTCGGGGCGAAGTCGCGGAAGTTGCGGCGCGACTCACGCGCGTCGTAGAGACGCGCGACCGGCGGGCGCCAACCGGCGCGCAGCGCGCGACGGATCGGTTCGACGCCGGCGCGGAAGCCGTCGAAGTGGAAGGCCTGCCCGCGCGACGCTTCGGGGCGCGCGCGCACCGAGAACGTCACTTCGGTCACGACGCCGAGCGTGCCCTCCGAGCCGAGGAAGAGCTGGCGCAGGTCGGGACCCGCGGCGGCGCGCGGCGTCTCGCGCGTGCGCAGCACCGAGCCGTCGGCGAGCACGACTTCGAGCGCGAGCACGAGATCTTCGATGCTGCCGTTCGCGGTCGAGAACTGGCCCGAGGCGCGCGTCGCGACCCAGCCGCCGACCGAGGAGATCTCGACCGACTGGGGCCAGTGTCCGAGCGTGAGGCCGTGCGGCTCGAGCGCTTGCTCGGCGTCGATGCCGAGCGTGCCGGCGCCGAAGACGGCGAGCAGATCGTCGCCGTCGAGGCGGCGCAGGCCGGCGAGACGTCGCGTCGAGAGTGCGACGCTGCCCGCAGCGGGCGCAATCGCTCCACACACCCCCGAGCGCGCGCCGATCGGCACCACGGCGACGCCGAGCGAGCGACACAGCGCGAGGGCGCGGGAGACCTCTTGCGTCGATGCGGGTTCGAGCACGGCCAGCGGCGTCGCGCGCGGCGCGTTCTCGAGCGCGTCCAGCTCGGCCATCACCCAGGCGTCCGCGGAGTGGGCAGCGAGCGTCGCGGCGTCGCTGCGCACGGCGTCGCCCAGCTCGCGGCGCAGCGTTGCGAGAATGTCGGTCACGGTTTCTTCTCCTCGCGAAAGGCCAGATCGGCGTCCAGTCGTTCGCGCACGGCGCGCGCCTGCTCGCGGGTCTGCTCGGCGCTCCAGCCGAGTCGCGCGGCCATGCGCTGCGCCACCGGCAGCGCGATGACCCTGCGCGCATCGGGGTCGTAGAGTGCGGCCCGCGTGCGGCGATACACCACGTCGAGTGCGTCGAGCGCGCCCTCGACGTCGATCGCCCAGTCCACTTCCCCGGCGAGCACGGCCGTGTCCGCGACGAGCGGCTCGCGACCGCGTGCGGTCACGAGTTCGGCTTCGGTGCCGTAGAGACGCACGAGTCGCGCGGCGCTGCGCGCGTCGACGCCGGTCGCGCGCACGAGGTGTTGCGCGAGTGTCTCGAGATCTCCGTCGAAGTCGCCGCCCGGGAGCGGCGTGTCTTCGTCGCGCGCCGGCGCGAGCGCGCGGCCGAGCACCTCGGCGACGCGTGCGAGCACCTCGACGCCCATCTTGCGGTAGCCGGTGAGCTTGCCGCCCGCGATCGTGACGACCCCGCTCGGGCTGCGCGCGATCTCGTCGCGTCGCGACAGCTCGGACGGCTTCTTGCCGGCTTCGGCGATCAGCGGGCGCAGGCCCGCCCACGCGGTCACGCAATCCGCGGGACGCAACGGCTCGATCGCCAGGTAGCGCGGCAGCGGCTCGAGCAGATACTCGACGTCTTCGCGCAGCACCGGCGGCTCGGGATCGGGGCCATGTCCGTAGCTGGTGTCGGTGGTGCCGAGGAAGACGATGTCGCCGCGCGGGATCGCGAAGATCGAGCGCTTGTCGGCCGTGCCGAGGATCGCGATCTGGCGCAGCGGCAGCCGCGCCGCCGGCACCGCCACGTGTACGCCCTTCGAGAGGTGTAGCCACGGAGGCGCACCCGGCGTCTCGAGGCGCCGCACGGCTTCGACCCACGGTCCCGCCGCGTTGACGACGCAGCGCGCCCGCACGCGGACGCTGCGCCCGCTGGCGCCGCACGACGCCACCACACCCGCGGCGCGACCGGCTTCGAGCGTGATGCCGGTCACCGGCGCGTGGTTCAGCGCGACGGCTCCGCGCCGCGCCGCGTCGCGCAGGTTGGCGAGCACGAGGCGCGCGTCGTCGGTCAGGTACTCGCGGTAGATGCAGGCGTGCGGGAAGCGGTCGCGCCGCAACAGCGGTTCTTCGCGCGCGAGGTCGCCGGCGTCCCAGTTGCGATGGCGATCGGCTTCCTCGACCGCGCCCAGTTTTTCGTAGGTGGTGAGCCCGGCGCGGAACTTCAGGAGTCCGGCCTGGGAGCGCGCGGGCACGAGCATCCAGCGTCGCTCGGCGAGATGTGGCGCGAGCCGGAAGACGCGTTTGCGCTCGAGCGCGGTGTCGCGCACGAGCGTCACGTCTCCCATCGCGAGGTAGCGCAGACCGCCGTGGATCAGTTTCGAAGAGCGACTCGAGGTGCCCGCCGCGAAGTCGCGCGCTTCGAGCAGCGCCACGCGCAGTCCGCGCAGCGCCGCCTCGCGCGCCACGCCCGCGCCCGTGATGCCACCGCCGACGACGACGCAGTCGAAGTGCTCGCGCTCCAGCGCATCGAGTGTGCGCGCGCGATCCGGCGTGGAGAGCGCTGCGGGGGACGCGGGCGGCATGGGCGCGGGCATCGTATCAGAACGCTGCACGGTTCCCGCCCGCCGCTCGCAGAGGGCGCGAGGTGTTCTAGTCTCGGCGCCCCGTGATCCAAGCGAACGACGCCCACGCTGCTGCGCACGAGGGAGCGAGCGATCTCGCGATCGGCGCGTTCTCGGATCACGGGCCGTGGCGCGTCGATCCGGAGCACATGAGTTGGCGTCGCGGCGTCGAGGCGCTGCGCGCCGCGAGCCAGGCGCAGGTACCCGAATGGGTGCGCAGGCGGCGGCTGCCGCCCGTGCGGCGTTTCGTGCGCGCGGGCGCACTGGTCGGCGCTGCAGTCGCCGCGTGGTGGCTCTTCGAGAAGCGCCGCGGGCCCGAGGCGTCGCGCGCGGGTCTGTCGCGGCGGCTGCGGATCGCGTTCGAAAAGCTCGGTTCGTCGTACATCAAGCTCGCTCAGATCGTGTCGTCCGGGAAGGGCATCTTCCCCGACGAACTGGTCGCGGAGTTCAAGAGCTGTCGCGACCGCGTGCCGCCCGAGCCGTTCTCGCAGGTGCGCCAGGTGGTCGAACAGGAGCTGGGCGCGCCGCTCGAAGCGGTGTTTGCGCGCTTCGATCCGGCGCCGCTGGCGTCGGCGTCGATCGCCCAGGTGCACGCGGCGACGCTGCTCAGTGGCGAAGAAGTGGTCGTGAAGGTGCAGCGCCCGCAGGTGGCGACGCGGGTGCGCCAGGACGTGGCGGCGATGGCGTGGATCGCGCCGCTGCTCGTCGGGCGGATCCCGGTCGCGGCGCTCGCGAATCCGCCGGCGCTCGTCGAACTGTTCGCCGAGACGATCGCGGAGGAACTCGACTTCCGCCTCGAAGCCCAGAACATGCTCGACATCGCCCACGTGCTGCACGACGCCGGCCAGACGCTGATCGTCGTGCCGCGGCCGCACCCGGAACGGGTCACGCGCCGCGTATTGGTGATGGAGCACCTGCACGGTTTCCATGCCGACGACATCGACGGCATGCGCGCAGCCGGCATCGACACCGCCTCGGTATTGCGCTCGCTGATGATCGCGTTTCTCGAGGGCGCGATGATCTACGGCGTCTTCCACGGCGACCTGCACGGCGGCAATCTGGTCGTGATGCCCGACGGCCGCGTGGGCCTCTTCGACTACGGGATGACCGGCCGCATGGCCGAACCGCAGCGCCTCGCGTTCCTGCGCATGATGATGAGCGGCGCCGCGAATGACGTGCGCGGCCAGCTCGCCGCCTTCCGCGATCTCGGCGCGCTCGCGCCCGACGCGGACCTCGACGAGTTGATGCGCATCCTGAAGGTCGAGCAGCCGGTGCGCGATCCGACGAAGATGACGGGCGAAGAGCTGATCGCGGAAATCCAACAGGTCTTGCGCGCGCTGCTGAAGAACGGCGCGCGCATGCCTAAACACTTGATGCTCTACGTGAAGAACATGCTCTTCATCGACGGCTCGATCGGCCGCTACGCGCCCGATCGGCTTCGACCCGAGCCGCCAGGCGCTCGACCTCACCGGCGTGCGCGCTGGTCTCGGCATCGAGGGCGACGCCGACTCGCTCACGCCCGCAGAGCTCCAGGCGCGGCGCGAGACGATGCGCAAGAAGCTCGAGGAAGTCCGCCCGCAGATCCGGATCAAGCCGGTGTAGCGGGTGCGCGGTGTCTCACCAGCCGGCGAGCCACTCGGCAGGCGTGCGCAGGGTCGGATCGTGGCGGGCCACGCTGCGCAGCAGATCGCGCGCCTGGTGCGGGCCGAGGGCGAGTTCGTGCTCGCGCAGGAACTGCCCCAGATGGTCGCGACAGAATGCGACGGCGTCGTCGCGCGAGAGGCGGTCGGCGTCCATGCCCAGTTCGCGCAGGCGCAGCCACAGCGCATAGCGCGGCGCCAAGCGGCCGATCCGAACCGAGATTTCCTCGAAGAGATGGTCGAAGCGCCGGCGTCGCAACGTCGCTCCCTCCCATACCGGGAGGTGGATGGACGTGCGCACGCGTGGCATTCCGGGCAGCGCCGAGACCGGGACGGCTCACACTTCGAGCCCGACCGCGCGCATCAGCGCCAGCGCATTGCTGCGCGTGACGACGCCCGCTCGCATCTGATAGTCGAAGCGCATCACGCCGTCCTCGACCTGATCCTCGAAATGCACGTTCGCGGCCCGGGTCCCGAGCTCGTCGGCGATCTGCGCGAGCGCGAGATCGTGGGTGGTGACGAGCCCGATCGCGCCGCGCGCGACGAGGTTGCGCACCACCGCCTCCGCGCCGATCCGGCGGTCGTGCGAGTTGGTGCCGTGCAGGATCTCGTCGAGCAGGAAGAGGACGGGGCTCGTGCCGGTGGTCAGTTCTACGACCTGTCGCAGGCGGCGGATCTCGGCGTAGAAGTGCGAATGGCCCTCCTTCAGCGAGTCGAACACACGGAGTGATGCGCCGACCGCGAGCGGCGACAGCACGAGACGCCGCGCGCGCACCGGTGCGCCGGCCTGCGCCAACACGGCAGCGACACCGACGCTGCGCAGAAGCGTGCTCTTACCGGACATATTGGAGCCGCTCACCAGCAGCAGGCGCGGAGCGTTGCCAAGGCGCACGTCGTTGCGCACGCAGCGCGAGGCGGGGAGAAGCGGGTGGCCGAGCGCTTCGGCTTCGAAGCAGGGCGATCCGTCGGACAGCTCCGGGAAGACGTCGTCCGGGTGTTCGTAGGCGTGGGTTGCGAGGGAGGCGAGCGCTTCCAGCTCGGCCGTCGCAGCGACCCAGGCTCGCAGCGCGGGGCCGCAGTGCGCGCGCCACGCGTCGATCGCGAGTGCGATCTGGGTGGTGAAAAAGAGCGCCGCGCCGAGCGGCGCGAAGAGCTGGTTGCGGCGGGCGTCGAGCACTTCGACGAGTCGCCCGAGCCGTGCAATCTGCCGCGAAGCAGGAAGACCATCCGTCGCGATCGCTTCGCGAAGCGCGACGAGCCGCGGCGAGTCGAAGCGCTGTGACTCGACGATCGCGAGCAGGCGCGCGAGCAGCGCGAGGTCGCGCGCCGGTGCTTCGGTTGCCGCGATCGTCCGGCGTACGCGGCTGCGCAGCGTCGCCGCGACGCCGCCGCCGATCGCGAGCACGGCGAGCCACGGAATCAGCAGCGGTGCACCCGCGAGCGTGGCGATGATCCCCGCCGCCGACAGCAGCGCGAGTGCGGCGACGGTCGCCCGCAGCGCCGCAGCCGGCGCGGGCGGCGCGGACTCGCCCCAGCGCATCAGCGCCTCGGCGTGCAGGCCGCTCGCGACCGACTCGCCGACGAGCGCGAGCGACTCGCGCAAGTCGAGCGCCGGGCCCAGCTCTCGGACCGCTTGCTGGCGACCGCGCACTTCGTCGCTCGCCGCCGGGGCCAGCAGCCAGCGGGCGAGTGTCGCCTCGCCCGCCGCGGTGCGCGCGCGGCACAACAGTTCGAAGAGACCGCCCTTGCCGAACAGGTCGAGATCGTCGGCGTAGGGATGCTCGGGATCGCGGAATCGCTCGCCGCTGGGGCCGCGGCCAGCGAAGTCCGCATCGAGTCGCGCGATGGCGTCTTCGTAGTAGCGGACCGAGTGCTCGCGCGCGTCGCGCCGGCGCAGCACGCGATCGTGCGCGACGACCAGCGTGAGGAAGCCGAGCACGGGCGCGAGCAGCCAGCGCGGATCGAGTCGCTTCGCGCCGAACGCGATCCCGGCGAGCACGACGCCGAGTACGAACACGGCGAGGCGCGCCTGCGAGATGCGCGCGGCGCTGCGGCGCGCCGCCGTCGCATCGGCGCGCCGCAGCGCCAGACGCTGCTGGTACTCGGCGCGCACGCGGGCTTCGGCTTCGGGGCCGCCGTCGGTAGACATGGCGGCGGAGTCTCCCGAACTCGTCGTGCGCGCGCACCGTCCTGCCGCTAGAAGAAGTGGGGGGACGCGGTACGGTCCGTCCGCTGGAGGTGGGGTGGATCGTTTCGGTGCACGCGAAGTCGCCTGGATCGTCGGTCTGGCGCTGCTCGTTGCGGCAAGCGCAGCGGCGCAGCAGCCAGCGCGGCCGCTGGTGATCCCGATCGGGCGCACGACGCTCGAACTCGGTGCGGGCTATGACTCGGAGCAGGGTGCCGCGCGCGGTGAGCTGGGCGCATGCGTGATTGCCGGGGAGCCGGAGCGCCGCGACGGCGCAGGGGCGCAGTATTCGATCGCGACGCTCACGCGCGTCGGGGGGCGGCTCGTCGTCGGCGTGCACGTCTCGGCGCCGCTCTTCGTCGACGTGCTGCCGAGCGCGCGCATCACGGACGCCGCGCGCCGCCTGCAGCAGGCCGCGCCCGACGACTTCCGCGAACTGTGCGGCGACGGCTTCGTCGCCGCACAAACGATCGGCGACCACTTCCTCGCCGAGGTGGAAGTGGATCGCAAGGATGTGTTGCACGCGCGGGCGCATCTCCAGGCTGGAACCTGGACGGACCCCGAGCCATTTCACCAGGCGCTCGCAGCGCTCGTCGAACACCATCAGGTGGCGGTCCGTGAACTGCCCGGCGGCAGTCGCGCCGCGGCGCGTCCGCTGACGGTCGAGGCGCTGCTGAGCCGCGCGCTGGCGTTCCCCGCCAGCGTCACGCCGGAGAAGGCACGGCCGTATCTCGCGACCTTCGAGCCCTACAGCCGCGACTCCTTCGCGGGGATGCCGCTGCCGGAGCCGGGCGATCTCGTGGGGAGTGAAGTCGCGGAAGAGGTCTTCCGCGAACGCGGCGGGAGCCCGCGGAGTACGGCGGCCGCTCGCGCCGCCGACATGCGCGCCGCGCAGGTGCATCGGACGGAGCCCGAAGAGCCGCCGTCGGTCCCGCTCGATCCGGTGCTTCGCGAGCGGCCCACGTACGTGGAGCAGCCCGAACCGGTGGCCGCAACCGCGAGCGAGCTTCGCGCCGAACGCGCGGTCCCGCGGCCGGCTGCGCCTGCGCCCGAAGCGGCGTCCGCAACGCCCCAGCTCCACTCGCAGCCAGCGCTGGTGTTCGCGGTGGCGGGCGAGCTGCCCGTCTTCGCCACCACGCACGCGCCGGGCGGTGTCTACGCCGAGCGCGTTCGCCAGCGCGAATACTGGGTTCCGGGTGCGGCCAGCGCCACACCTGCGGTGAAGCGCGCGATCGAGCGGGCTCGCGCCGAGTCGCCGGCACGGGGCACCACCGTGGTGTTCGCCCAGGTGGGCACCGCGACGGTCGTGATGACCGACGCAGCACCCGCCGGCGAGACGCACAGCGAAGCGGCAGGCGAGCGGCGCGCGTGGATCGCCGGCGTCGCTGCGCCGAATGCGGCCCAGCGAGCGGCGATCGCAGCGGCGATCGAGGCCGAAGCGCGCGCGCAGTGACGACGAGGCGCCGACGCGCCTAGAATGCGGCTAGTTCCTGATCCCGAGGGCCAGGCGCTTTGCGCCTAGCTCGATGATCCAGAGGGCCAGGCGCTTCGCGCCCTGCGGCATGACCCCGAGGGCCCGGCGCGTTGCGCCCTGGTCGCAGCCAGCTCATAGGGAGGGGCGCCGTGCGCGTTCTGCTGATCAATCCGTCCTACCCGTTCGAGGAGTTTCCGCGTCTGCTGGTGACGCTTCCCTACCTGGCCGCCGCGCTGCGCTCGGAAGGCCACGAGGTGGAGATCCTCGACCTGCTGCTGGCGCGCACCACTCCTGACAAGATCGAGCGGCGCATGGAGCGCTTCCGGCCGCAGGCCGTCGGCATCACCTCGGTCACGCTGAACCACCACATCGCCGAGGGCATCGCGGAGGTGGTGCGCAAGTGCGACGAGCGCGTGCCGATCGTGATGGGCGGTCCGCACGTCTCCTTCGAGATCGAAGGTTCGTTCCGGCGCCTGCCCGCTCTCGACTACATCGCGATCGGAGAGGGCGAGCACACGCTGCGCGAACTGGTGCGTTCCCTCGAAGGCCGCATGGACGTGCGCGACGTGCGCGGTCTCGCGGGCATCGACCGCAGCACGGGCCGCGCCTGGAAGAACGCCCCGCGCCCGCTCGAAGACGACCTCGACACGCTGCCCAATCCCGCGCGCGATCTGGTGCCGCTGGCGCGCTATCTCGCGTTCGACAGCCATGCGAGCGTGGTCACCAGCCGCGGCTGTCCCTACGAGTGCATCTTCTGCTCGGCACCCGCCTGGACCGGACGCAAGGTCCGCTACCGCGATCCCGTGCAGTGTGTGGACGAGATCGAAGACCTGGCGCGCCTCGGCTTCACCGAGATCACCATCGAGGACGATCTGTTCACGCTCTACCGCAAGCACTTCCTCGCGGTCTGCGGCGAGCTGATCGATCGCAACACGGGGATCCGCTGGAACGCGTTCTCGCGCGTGGACACGATCACGCCCGAGATCGTCGGGACGATGGCGCGCGCCGGCTGCCAGGCGATCTGCTTCGGCGTCGAGAGCGGAAGCCAGGAAGTCCTCGACCTCGTCAAGAAGAACTCGAGCCTCGCCAAGGTGAAGGAAGCGATGCGGATGACGCGGGAGGCGGGCATCAGCGCGCTCGCTTCGTTCATCGTCGGGCTGCCCGGCGAGACCGACGAGACGCTGCGCCAGACCGTCGAGTTCGCCGAGGAGCTGAAACACGAGTTCGGATCGCTCTACGGCTTCCACATCCTGTCGCCGTTCCCGGGCACGGAAGTGCGCGAGAAGGCGGCCGACTACGGCCTCGAGATCCTCAACAGCGACTGGACGCAGTACGATGCCAACCACGTCGTGTCGCGCACGGCGGGTGCCAGCCCCGAAGCGATCCAGGCGGTGTCCGACGCCTACGAGAGCACCATCGAGCGTTACGTCGCGTACCAGGATCATCTGGTGGCGACGGGCCAGCTCTCGGGCTACGAGCTGAAGACCTACCGGCGCCGCAAGCGGCAGTCGCTGCTCTGGAAGCTGCTGCTCGACGAGGTGATCGAGACGCTGCCGGTGCTGCGCGGCGACGCGCCCGCCGAGTTGACCCGCCACATCGTCGAAGCGACGCGCGCACGGCCCCCGATCGTGGCAGAAGAAGTCGCGCGCGTTCTCGAGCTCGGTGCGCTGGTCGCGGACACCACCCCGGAAGGTGTGCGGTACCGCTGGGCGGAATGAGCGAATCGCTGCGCTGTGACGCAGTCGTCGTCGGCTCGGGCGCGGGCGGCGCGCCCGTGGCAGCGGCGCTCGCGGAGGCCGGGCTCGACGTCGTCGTGCTGGAAGCCGGCGCGCGCATCGAGACGCGCGACTTCAGCGGCGAAGAGGGCGAGATGATCGCCCGGCTGATGACCGCGAACAGCGCGCGCGACAGCGGCATGGAGGTGTACGCGGGCGCCTGCGTGGGTGGCTCGACGGTGGTGAACGACGCGCTCTGCTGGCACCCGCCGCCCGAGATTCTCGCGAGCTGGCGCCGCGACTTCGGCCTCGCCGGGCTCACCGAAACGGCATTCGCGCCGCACGTCGATCGCGCCTGGCGAACGGTGAACGCGTCGCCCACCGATCGCGAACACCTGAATCGCAACGCGCACCAGCTCGAAGTCGGCGCCGCGCGACTCGGCTGGTCGGCCGAGGCGATGCACCGCAACGTGCGCGGTTGCGCGAATCTGGGGCTCTGCAATCTCGGCTGCCCGAGCGGCGCGAAGCGCTCCGCGCTGGTGAGCTGGGTGCCGGATGCGGAGGCGCGCGGGGCGCGTGTCGTACCGCTCGCGCGTGCCGACCGCATCGAGGTGGCCGGCGGCGGCGTGCGCGCCGTGCAGGCGACACGACTCGACCCGCGCACGCGCCAGCCCGTCGGCGCGCTTCGCGTCGAAGCCGGCGCCGTGTGCGTCGCGGCGGGAGTGCTCGGTACGCCCGCGCTGCTGCTGCGCAGCGGGCTCGGCGCGGGCACCGCGCTCGGCCGCGGCGTGCAGTTCCATTCGAGTGTCTACGTGACCGCGCGCTTCCCCGAGCCCGTGTTCGGCTTCTACGGACCCACGATGGCCTACGCGGTGACCGAGTGGAGCGACGTCAACGGACACCGCGGTCCCGGCTTCATGCTCGAGAGCGTCACCGTCGCGCCGAGCGTGACGGCGTCGTCGCTGCCGGGTTTCGGCGCCGAGCACGAACGCGTGATGGAGGCGCTGCCGTACCTTGCGCGCGCGGTCGTGGTGCTGCGGGACCGCACGCGCGGCAGCGTCGCGATCGACCGCGACGGTGCGCCGGCGCTGTCGTATCAACCCGTCGCCGAGGATCTCGCACGGATCCGCGAGGCGGTGAAGCAGCTCGCGCGCCTGTATCTCGCCGCGGGCGCAACCGAGGTGTACCTGCCCGTGAACGGCATCGCCGCGGTTCGCTCCGAAGCCGACCTCGCGGCGCTCGATGCGGTGCGCTTCGAGCCACGCGCTCTCTCGCTGCTCTACGCGGTGCACCTGTTTGGCGGCGCCGCGATGAGCGCCTCGCGGGCACAGGGATTCTGCGACGAGAGCGGTCGCGCCTTCGACGTGGTCGGTCTCTACGTCACCGACGCGGCGGCGTTGCCGAGCAACACCGGCGCGAATCCGCAGATCACGATCATGGCCAACGCGCTGCGCATCGCGGCTGGGATCGCCGCGGCTCGCGGGGGGCGTCGATCCGACGAGGTGAGCGCTCGGTGACGCTCCCTGCCGGTCTGTCGCGCGATGCCGGGGGCCTGCCGCGAGACGTCGCGGAGCCGTTCGGACGGCTCGACCGGCGCGGATTCCTGCGCTTCGCGGGCCTGCTCGCGGGGGCGGGCGTGCTGCCGGCGGGCTGCGGCGGGGTGCCCTCCGAGCTGAATCCACCCGGCGGAGTCGATTTGCAGGTGCTCTCGCCGCGCTCCTATGCAACCTTCCAGGCCGTTGCGATGCGCTGCGTCGGGCCTCGGGGAGCCGAGGGGATCCGGGCGAGGCGCATCGACCCGGCGCGCGCCGCCGATGCGTGGGTGGCGCGCCTGCCGGCACTGGCGGATCCGCTGGTGCAGGCGCTCTGGGTGCTGGAGTGGGGCGTTGCCCCGCTCCTTGCGAAGTGGCGGCCCTTCACGGCGCTGGACGGTGCCAGTCAGGATCGTGTGTTGGAGGATCTGATGCGCTCGCGTCTCGAGCTGAAGCGCGACTTGTTCAAGGGACTGAAGTCGCTCTCGATGTTGACGTTCTACTCCGACCCCGCGAGCCGCGCTGAGGTCGGGTACCCGGGCGCCTTCGACGCCGCGGGCATCGCCGCGGCGATGACGTACGCGCCCGGTGTCTGAGCCGCCGCGCGAGGCGCGCCCGCGGCGCTCGCGCCGCGGTGGGCGCCGCCGCCGTCGCGGCGGGATGAAGCCCGCGGCGCGCGAAGTGGAGAACGCACCGCGCGCGGCTGCTGCGCTGGCCGGCGAGCCCGCGGCGAAAAGGCGGGTGCGCCGACCGAGGGCCGCCGTGGTCGAGTTCCCGCCGGAGTCGCGCGTGGTCGCGGCGTCGCCTGCGCAGGCCGCCCTGCGCCTCGGCATCGAGCGATTGCATACCGAGCAGGAGCAGGTGGTCGCCGCCGTGCTCGCGGGCCGCGACGTGCTGCTCGTGCTGCCCACCGGTTTCGGCAAATCGGCCTGCTACCAGGTTCCGTCGATGTTGATGCCACGGCCCGTCGTCGTGGTGTCGCCGCTGATCGCGTTGCTGCAGGATCAGCACCGCCGGCTCGTCGAGCGGGGCGTTCGCTGCGTTCGGCTCGACGGCACGGTGCGGGGGCCGGCGCGGCGTGCGGCGATGGCGGAGATCGCCGCGGGCGGTCCGCTGCTGGTGATGACCACGCCCGAGACGCTCGGCAGTAGCGAACCGCGCGAGGCGCTCGTCGCGAGCGGCGTGTCGCTGGTGGCGATCGACGAGGCGCATTGCATCTCCGAGTGGGGCTACGATTTCCGTCCCGAATACCGGCGCCTGGGTCAACGCGTGCTCGAGCTGGGCGGCCCGCCGATCCT
>JAGSPS010000358.1 GCA_018262315.1 Deltaproteobacteria bacterium
GACATCCCCGCCGCGGCGCGGTTCCTCGGTTGGCCGGCGCTGCGTGCAGTCTCGATCAAGGGCCGCGCGAACTACGCCTGCGAGCGTCGCCTCGCCGCGGTGCTGGCCGAGGCGCGCGAAACGCAACTCTTCCCGGAGCAACGCAACGCCTACGCCGTGCTCGCCGCGTGCGCGTCGATCCGCCCGCACGGCGAGCTGGGTTCGGTGCCCGCGGCGTGGCTGCGACGCCACCCGCCGCTGCTCGATCTGTTGCGACGCTCGGTTGCAGCGCGAGCCGAACAGTGCACGCGCGAAGAGTGCGCGCAGCACGCACACTGCGCGTTCGGCCGCCGGCGCGCGGCATTGGCACAGGCGCACCTGGTCGTCGCGAACCACGATCTGCTGCTGCGCTGGCCGCCCGACTATCCGGCGTTCGCACATGCGATCGTGGACGAAGCGCACGAGCTGTCCGACGTGGCGGACGAGGTGTATGCGCAGACGGTGCGTCCCGACGAAGTGCTCGAGCGCATCGACGACGTCTTCGGCCGGCCGGCTCATGATCCTCGCCGCTCGGCTTCGCCTCGCTACGCGGGAGGCGCGTTGCCCGCGACGAAGAGCCGAGCGCTGCGCAAGGACGCACTCGCCTGGCGGCGCGGCGTGCAGCAGGAACTCGTCGCGCTCGGCCGCTCGCTCGAGCCGTTCGCGAGCGAGTTCGGCGAGGTGCAGGTGCCGGCGCACGCGGGGCCGGACTTCGCCGCGGCCGAGCATTGCGCGGAGATCGCGGCGCTGCGCATCGACGAAGTGTCGCGCGAGATGGAAGCGGCGGTCGATCCCGAGGAGAGCGCGAGCGGAATCGCGCGCAACGCCGCAGAGCTGCGAGGCGCGGCGAGCGCATTGCGCCTGGCGTTCCAGGGTTCCGAGGAATCGGTTGCCGGGTTCGAGGGCGTCGAAGCGCCGTGGGATCGCTGGCGGCTCGCGGTGCGGCTGGTCTCGCCGGCCGAGGCGTTCCGCGAGCATTTTCTCGAGCGCCTCGAGTCGTTCGCGGGCGTCTCGGCGAGCCTCTTCATCGGCGGCGACGCGTTCGCGGCGCTCGGCGAGATCGGCGTGGTGGGCGGCGACGCACACGTCGAGACGCTGTCGGTGCCGAGCCCGTTCCCGTACGAGAAGCACATGCGGGTGGCGGCGCTCCGCGGTGGCGCCGATCTGGTGCGCGAGACGGTGGACGTGCTCGAAACGCTCGCGCGCCGGCTCGGCGGTCGCACGCTCGGCCTCTTCACCAGTTTGCGGCGCATGAACGACGTCGCGGCGCTGCTCGCCGAGCGGCTGCGCGCGGACGGCATCGAAGTGCTCGCGCCGCGCCGCGCCTCCGACGACCCGAGCGCGCTCGTCGAGCGCTTCCGCCAGGGCGGCGCCGTGCTGCTCGGTGCGCGCAAGTTCTGGCAGGGACTCGACCTGCCCGGCGACCAGCTCCAGGCCGTCGTAATCGAAAAGCTGCCCTTCGAGGTGCCGACCGAGCTGCGCCGCCGCCGCGAATTGCATCTCAAGCGCGCGGGCATCGACGCCTTCGAGCGCTTTGCGCTTGGCAAGATGCTGCTCAACCTGAAGCAGATGGTCGGGCGCCTGATCCGCAGCGAGGACGACCGCGGCCTCGTCGTGCTCGTCGAGTCGCGTCCCGAGAAGCGCTACTTCCGCCGCCTCGCCGATGCGCTCCCGCCCGGCTCCCGCGTGGTCCTCGCCGAACCCGAGGACCTCGAATCCCTCCTCGCCGAAGTAGCCATCCCAGGTTGCTTTGGGGACGTTCCTGCCCCGTTGCGTTAGTTGCCTTCAGGAACGTCCCCAAAGCAACGGGCTAAGATGCCGGCGTGTCGGGGCGGCCCATCGCACTCGTGACTGGCGCGGCACGCGGGATTGGCGCCGCGTGTGCGCGGGCGCTCGCGGGCGAGGGGTTCCGCGTCGCGATCCACTACAACACGAGCAGCGAGGCGGCGGAGAAACTCGCCGGCGAGCTGCCCGAATCCTTCGCGTTGCGCGCCGACCTCGCGGTGCCCGCGCAGGTCGAAGCGCTGCTCGATACGCTGGGTGAACGCGCGGGGCGCGTGGACGTGCTCGTCAACAACGCTGGTCTCACCCGCAACGCGCCGACGCCGGTGATGAAACTCGACGACTACGACGCGGTCGCCGCGCTCGCGCGCGGCACCTGGTACCTCACCAAGCTGATGCTGCGCCGCTTCATGATGAAGCAGAAGTCGGGGCGCATCATCCAGATCTCGAGCGTGGTGGGACACATCGGAAATCGCGGGCAATCGCCGTACACGATGGCGAAGGCGGGGCTCGACGCGCTGACCCGCTCGCTCGCGCTGGAACTCGCCGACCGCAACATCCTGGTGAACTCGGTGGCGCCCGGTTTCATCGAGACCGAAATGGCCGCCGCGCTGCCCGACCAGGTCAAGAACCGCATCCTCGAGCGCATCCCGCTCGGCCGCATGGGCACGCCCGAAGAAGTGGCCGAAGTGGTGGCGTTCCTCGCGACGCGCGGCTCCTACATCCAGGGCAGCGTGATCCACGTGAACGGCGGCCTCTACGGCGGCTGAGATGGCGCGTTGCCTCGTCGCCGGCTGCGGCTACGTCGGAACGGCGCTCGCCGTGATGCTGCGCGACGCGGGACACCGCGTGTTCGGCCTGAAGCGCCGGCCCGCTGGCCTTCCCGAAGGCGTCACGCCGCTCGCCGCGGATCTCGCCGACGCGAACTCGCTCGCCGCCGCGCTCGCCCGCATTGAAGCTCCACTCGACGTCGTGGTCTACGCCGCCGCAGCCGATCACGGAGACGACGCTGCGTATCGCCGCGCCTACGTGGACGGCCTGCGCAATCTCGTCGCCGCGTTGCACGCGCGCGACGCGACACCGGCGGGCGTCTTCTTCACGTCGAGCACGGCAGTCTACGCCCAGGACGACGGCTCGTGGGTGGACGAGTCGAGCCCCACCGAGCCGGGCGATTTTCGCGGCGGGCGCATGCTCGAAGCCGAGGCGGTACTCGCGGCGAGCGGCTTCCCCGCCGTGTCGCTGCGCCTCGGCGGCATCTATGGACCCGGGCGCACGCGGCTCGTCGAGAGCGTGCGCAGCGGTCGCGCGACGCTGCGCACGGGTCCGCCGCACTTTGGCAATCGCATCCACCGCGACGACGCGGCGGGCGCGCTCGCGCACCTCGCGTCGCTCGCGATCAGCGGCCGCGCGCTCGCATCGCTCTACCTCGGCTGGATCGCGTCACAGCTGGGCATGCCAGAGCCAGCGGCGCGCGACGGCGAACCCGCCGTGGGTGCGCGCGACGCGAATCGCGCTGCATCCAACAAGCGCTGCTCGAACGCGCGGCTGCGCGCGACCGGCTACCGCTTCCGGTTCCCGACCTTCCGCGAGGGCTACACCGAGGCGATCGCCGCGACTACTTCACGGTGATCGTGATCGCGTCCGAGAGCAGCGCCGGATCGAGCGGCACGTGGTCCTTGTCGGCGAGCACCAGTTGGAGCGTGTGCTTGCCGGGCGCCAGCGCGACGCTGGTCTCGGTCTGGCCAGCGCCGAAATGAAGGTGCTTGTCGTCCTTCGGGAGCGGCGCGTCGAATGCCGGTACGGGCGAGTCGATGATCAGGTGGTGATGACCCGTGTTCGGTGACGCGACGCCCGCCGGCGCCACGCCCATGCCCGTGAGCCCGAAGCGCACCGTCACGGGACTCGCAACCGTCTCGCCGTTCTGGGGCGAGATGATGTAGAGCTTGGCCTCCGCGGGACGTGGCGTGCGCGCGATCGCGGGAGTGGCCGCACTCTTGGCCGCAGTCTCCGCCGCGCATGCAGCGGGCGCCGCAGCGAACGCGAGGAGGGCGACGGCGAGGGTCGAAGCAGCGGCGGGGTGGGGACGAGGGGCCATGGAATCTCCTTTCGTAGACGGCCGCGATCCTACGCGATCCCCTGCAGCCGTGAAAGCACGGCGCACGCTGGGTGTCGCATTCACCGCGCTGTTGCTGTTCCTTGCCGCGCTCGCTGGCTGGTGACGTCCGGTAGCCGAACTCACGCGCGCACGAAGCGGTAGTCGTGCCAGTTGGGATGGCGGGTGCGGCGCCAGTAGTCGGCGGTGAAGCCGGACCAGTTGTTGACCACCTTGCCCGACGCGGTCTTGTACCAACTCGAGCAGCCGGCCGTCCAAGCCGTCTTCGAGAGCGCCGTCTGGAGCCGTTGGTTGTAGCGGTCCATCACGTCGGGGCGTACCTCCAGCCAGGAGGCGCGGCGCTTCGACAACTCCTGGATGCACTGCACTGCGTAGCCGACCTGGCACTCGATCATGAAAATGATCGAGTTGTGGCCGAGGTTGGTGTTTGGGCCGTAGAGCAGGAACAGGTTCGGGAAGCCCGCGACGGTCACGCCCAGGTGAGCCGTGGCGCCGTCGCACCAGACCTCGTGGAGCTCGGCGCCGCCGAGACCCTCGATCGCGAGCGGTGCGAGGAAGCGGGTGGTCTCGAAGCCGGTGCCGAAGACGATCGTGTCGGCGGGCCGCTCGACACCGTCCTTCGTGGCTACCGCGCCCTGCGTCACGCGCTCGATCGGTTCGGTGACGACTTCGACGTTGGGCCGCACCAGCGCCTGGTAGTAGTCGTCGGAGATCAGGATCCGCTTGCAGCCGATCGGGTAGTCGGGCGTCAGCTTCGCGCGCAACGCCGGATCGCTCACCTGCGCGTGCAGGTACTCGATGGCCGTGCGCGTCATGCGGCGCGAGAACCAGCTCTCGCGCAGGAACGCCAGGAAGCGGATCTCGAGCATCGACCAGATGAAGGCACGCAGCGCGCGCAACAGCAGCGGATGGCGCCGGAAGCGCGCCTTGTCGGCTGCGCTGAACTTGCGGTCGTTGCGCGGGATCACCCAGTTGGCCGAGCGCTGGAACACCGTGACGTGCGCCGCCGTCTTCGCGATTTCGGGAATGAACTGCAGCGCGCTCGCGCCATTGCCGATCACCGCGACGCGCTCGCCCGCGAGATCGTGCTGGTGGTTCCAGCGCGCCGAGTGGAAGCGCGTGCCCGCGAACGACGCGAGTCCCGGCAAGTCCGGGACGTGCGGCCGATTGAGCTGGCCGAGCCCCGAGACCAGCGCCTTCGCGGTGATCTCCTCGCCGGTGCTGGTGCGGATGCGCCAGACGCCGGCGTGTTCGTCGAAGCGGGCGCCCGCGATCTCGGTGCCGAAGCGGATCTGCGGGAGCAGGTTGTACTTCTCGGCGCAGTGACGCAGGTAGCGCTGGATCTCGGGCTGCGGCGAGAAGGCGCGACTCCACTCCGGGTTCGGCTCGAAGGAGAACGAGTAGAGGTGCGAGGGCACGTCGCAGACCGCAACTCGAGCGGCAGCGGCCCGGGGACGCTCTACGAGAAAGTCGGCACATTCGGCGGGTTGATACTCACCTTCGCCATCTTGGCGACCTCCACGCGGGTGTCGCGATGATTGTGGCCGGCCTGCAGGATCGCGGGCGCTGGCTGGATGTGGAAGTAACCGCCCGCCAGCTCGACCGGGTTCATCGGCGTGGCAATCACGTTGCGATGCCCCATGCCGCC
>JAGSPS010000124.1 GCA_018262315.1 Deltaproteobacteria bacterium
CGTGGGATCGCTGCTGATGGGCTGTGGCTTTGCGCTGGTGGCGGGTCGTCTGGTCGCGAGCGTGGTGATTCCCGCCGGGCTCGTCTTCTATTTCGGCTACTACCTGCGGTACAAGGAACGCGTCGAGTCGGAGCGGCTCGAGGCCATCTACGGCGACGCGTTCCGCACCTATCGCGCCGCGGTGCCGGCGATCTTCCCACGCCTCTCGCCGTGGCACCCGCCGTCGCAGACCGAGGCGCCGCCCTGGCGACTCGAGCGCGTGCTCGAGAACGACGAGCAGACCGCCTTCGTCTACACGGTCCTCGCGCTCGCGGCCATCGTCGCGATCTGGAGCTACCGGGGGCTGTAGGCCGCGCGTCGACTTGGGGACGTTCCTGCCACCGTTGCCTTTGTTGCCTTCAGGAACGTCCCCAAGTCGACGTCCCCGAGTCCACCATGAGCGATGCACCCGAGTTCGAGATTGTCGCGTACGAGCCGAGTCCCATCGGCATGATCTGTCTGCGGCGACGCGCGTCGAGCGCCGAACCGGGCGGCGTCGTCACCGAGATCACGCTCGATCACCGCTTCCTGATGAGCAGCGCCGTCACCGACTCGGAGCGGGCGCTCGCGTTTCACGCGCTCGCGATGCACGAGGGACGCGAGCTGCAGGTGCTCGTCGGCGGGCTCGGTCTCGGCTACACGGCGCGCGAAGCGCTGCGATCGGAGCGCGTCGCGCGGGTGGACGTCGTCGAGTTCCTGCCGCCGGTGATCGACTGGCTCACCCGCGGCCTGGTGCCGCTCGCCACCGAGTTGCAGGCGGATCCGCGCTTCGCCGTGATCGAGGGCGACGTCTATCAGCGACTCGCGAGTCCTCCCGCGCAGCGCTACGACGTGATCCTCGTCGACGTCGACAACTCCCCCGACGAGCAACTCGGCGACACGAACGCTTCGTTCTACAGCGAAGCGGGGCTGACGCTGGCGAAGCGCCACCTCGCCGACGCCGGCGTGCTCGGCGTGTGGTCGTACGCCGACAGCGCGACCTTCGAGCGCGCACTTCGCCGCGTCTTCCGCGAAGTCCGCGTCGAGCCGGTGCGCTTCGAGAACGGCGTGGTCGGCGAGACCGAGACGAACTGGCTGTTCTTCGCGCGGGGATGAGGTCGCGCACCCGCGTTCGCGGCCCGCGGCCCCGCACGGTGCCTGTATGCTGGCCGCAACCTGCAGAGGGGAACCCGTGAAGACTCGATGCGCGATCGTGCTCGCCTCACTCGTCGCGATGCTGCCGTCCGGATGCAACGTGGAGATGGAGCACATGGCGCAGCCGACCGCCGGTGATGCCGATGCCGGCGCCGACACCCGCGCCGGCGCACAGGGGAACACCGCGCCGACGCGCTTCACCGAGGCGGCGAATGCCGCCGTCGCGAAGGCGCTGCCGCTCGCCGACCCACAGGACTTCGAGGACGCGCAGCGCGGATTCGTGGCGAGCGATCCCGACTTCGTCGTGAAGAATGCCACGGGCGACACGATCTCGGAAGCTCGCGCGTACGCCTTCGTCACCGGCGACGCCCCGCCGAGCGTGAACCCGAGCCTCTGGCGCCAAGCGAAACTCAACAGTGTCCACGGCCTCTTCCAGGTGACCGACGGCGTCTACCAGGTGCGCGGCTACGACGTCGCGAACATGAGCTTGATCCGCGGCAGCAGCGGGTGGATCGTCGTCGATCCGCTCACCGCGAGCGAAACCGCGGCGGCGGCGCTCGCACTCGCACGAAAACATCTCGGCGACGCGCCGATCGTCGCGGTGATCTTCACGCACAGCCACCTCGATCATTTCGGTGGCATTGCGGGCGTGTTGCCGGAAGAAGATGCGCAACGTGGCATCCGCATCATCGCGCCGCGCAGCTTCGTCGAGGAAGCGACCAGCGAGAACGTGCTCGCGGGTGTCGCGATGGGGCGTCGCGCGAGCTTCATGTACGGGATGCCGCTCGAGCGCTCGGCGCGGGGTCATGTCGACACGGGGCTCGGCAAGGCGCCCGTGCGCGGCACCTTCGGAATTCTCGAAGCTACCGAAGTCGTCGACAGGACCGGGCAGGAGCTGACGATCGACGGGGTCCGCTTCGAGTTCCAGTTCGTCCCGCACTCGGAGGCGCCCACCGAGCTGACCTTCTACCTGCCGGAGCACAAGGCATGGTGTGGCGCCGAGATCGTGTCGCACACGCTGCACAACCTGTACACGCTGCGCGGCGCGAAGGTGCGCGACGCTCTCGCATGGAGCGGCTACATCGACGAGGCGATCGAGCGCTTCGGCGATGCCGAGGTGGTGTTCGCGAGTCACCATTGGCCGGTCACCGGCAACGCGCGCGTACTCGACTATCTGAAGAAGCAGCGCGATCTGTATCGCTTCCTCCACGATCAGACGCTGCGCCTCGCGAACGCCGGCCTCGGCCCCGAGGAGATTGCGGAGGCGGTCGAGTTGCCGTCCACGTTGCGCACGGCGTTCGCGAACCGCGACTACTACGGCACTGTGAGCCACAACACGAAAGCGGTGTACCAGGCGTACTTCGGCTGGTATGACGGCAATCCCGCGCACCTGGATCCGCTGCCGCCGGTCGAAGCGGCCGAGCGCACCGTCGAAGCGATGGGCGGCGGCGGCGAAGTGCTGCGCAAGGGCCGCGTGGCCGCCGAACGCGGCGAGTACCGCTGGGCCGCAATGCTGCTCAACCAGCTCGTGTTCGCGGAGCCGGAGAACAAGGATGCGAGCGAAGCACTCGCCGGTGTCTATGACCAGCTCGGCTACCAGGCCGAGTCAGGGCCCTGGCGCGACGTCTACCTGACCGGCGCGCTGGAACTGCGCCGCGGCGTGCAAGGCGGAGGCCCGAACATCGCCGCCGCGGCGGGCTTGCTGAGCCATCTGCCGGCGGGCGAGTTCTTCGACTCGCTGGCGACGCGACTCGACGCCGCCAAGGCCGACGGCAAGCAGGTCGCGATCAACTTCATCTTCAGCGACCTCGGAGAGACGCACGTGGTGACGATCGAGAACGCGGTGCTGCACCACCGCCAACGCGACGCCGATCCCGCCGCCGCCGCGACGGTGCGTCTCACGCGCGATTTCCTGGTACAGCTGGCGACCGGCCAGGCCGGCCTGCGCGAGATGATCTTCTCGGACGATCTCGCAGTCACGGGCAGCCGCCTCGAACTGCTCTCGTTCTTCTCGCTCTTCGACAAGAGCGACGGCCACTTTCCGATCGTGACGCCGTGATCGGAGATCGAGGAGTCGAGACTCCCCTGGAAGCGCGTCCGAAAGATCTACGCAGAGGCGATGGCATGGGTAATGAAGGCCCGGAGACTCGCGCCTTCGGGCCCTCTTCATTCCCAGCGATGCAGTGTCGCGCCGACTACTGCGGCTTCCGATACACCGCCACGACCGCCGCACCGCCGAGCCCGATGTTGTGCTGGATCGCCACCTTCGCGCCGGCCACCTGGCGCTTGTCCGCGGTGCCGCGCAGCTGCCAGGTCAGCTCCGCACACTGCGCGAGGCCGGTCGCGCCGAGCGGGTGGCCCTTCGAGATCAGCCCGCCCGAAGGATTCACCACCCACTTGCCGCCGTAGGTCGTGGCGCCGCTCTCGACGAGTTCACCGGCCTTGCCGATCGCCGCGAGACCGAGCGCTTCGTAGGTGATCAGCTCGTTCGCGCTGAAGCAGTCGTGCAGCTCGATGACCTGCGCGTTCTCCGGGCCGATGCCCGCCTGCTCGTACGCCTTGCGCGCCGCCTTCTGCGACATATCGAAGCCGACCATCTTGATGCAGCTCTTCTCGTCGAAGGTGCTGGGCAGGTCGGTCGCCATCGCCATGCCGGCGATCTCGATCGCCTGGCCCATCAGGTTGTGCTTCCGGACGAAGTCCTCGCTCGCGACGATCGCGGCGCCGGAGCCATCCGACGTCGGGCAACACTGCAGCTTGGTGAGCGGCTCGTAGACCATCGGTGCATTCATGATGTCTTCGAGGCTGTACTCCTGCTGGAACTGCGAGTACGGGTTGTTCACGGAGTGCTTGTGGTTCTTGTAACCGATCTTTGCAAAGACCTCGGGCTTGGTGCCGTACTTCTCCATGTGCTCGCGGCCGGCGTTGCCGAACATCTGCGGCGCGGCGGGCGCCTTCGCAAAGCCGCGCAGCTCGACCATCGTCTTCATGTGCTTGTCGAGCGGAATGGTGCGGTCGGTGTATTTGATGCCGAGCGAGCCCTTCTCCATCTTCTCGAAGCCGAGCGCCATCGCGCACTCGACGATGCCGCCCTCGACGAGCTGCTTGGCCATGAAGAGCGCCGTCGAGCCCGTGGAGCAGTTGTTGTTGACGTTGTAGATCGGCACGCCGGTGAGGCCGATCTCGTAGACCGCGCGCTCGCCGCAGGTCGAATCGCCGTAGCAGTAGCCGGCCGCCACCTGCTCGACGGCGTCGTACGGAATCTTCGCGTCGGCGAGCGCCTTCTGGCCCGCCTCCTTCGCCATGTCCGGATAATCCCACTGCTTCGAGCCGGGCTTCTCGAACTTCGTCATGCCGACGCCAATCACATAGACCTTGCGACCCATCTTTGCGTTCTCCTTTGGGGGTTTCGTGCTAGACCGATGGACCTCGCAGCGCTTGCCCCGCCATCTCCCGCCACAGGCTTTGGAGACGGCGACGCGCACTGTCGTCGCTGCGCAGGATCTTCTGGAGCGCCATGCCGCGCGCCATGTGCATGGTGAGTTCGAGCAGCGCGTCGAAGCGCTCGTGATTGGCCAGCTCGCCGGCCACTTCGCGCCACAGCGACGCGAGTCCGCGCCCCGCGAGGCGCTCGAACTGGTAGAGCGAACGGTGCAGCTCCGCGTCGGTGCGCGCCGCCACCCAGAGTTCGAGCGCGGCGTCGAAGAGGGGACCGCCGAAGGCGTCCGTCACGAGGTCGAGCAGCGCGTCGAGTCGGTCGGCGCCGTTCGCGTCCGGTACGGCTTCGGCCCGCCGCCGCAGTTCCGCGGCGCGGCGCGCGGCCAGATGCGCGACAGCCGCGACGACGAGGTCCTGCTTGCGCGGGAAGTGGTGCACCTGCGCGCCGCGCGAGACGCCGGCGCGTTCGCAGACCGCCGTGGTGGTGGTGCTCGCGTAACCAACCTCGACCAGCGAGGCGATCGTGGCGTCGAGCAGCCGCGCGCGCGTCTCGGCGCTGCGCGCTTCCTGGGTGCGCCGCGGTCGCGCGTCGCGCGCCGGGATCGGGACGCTGGAGGTGGGGGTCTCCGACATCGGGCCCGCACGTTAGCCGCGAGAAACAAACAGTCAAGACTGACTGTAAGTTCCCGGTACAGAACAATCTGACAACGCAATAACTTGACGCCCCAATAACTTGACGCCCGGCACCGGGGCGGGGGGTGATATGGAACGCGCGGTCGTCGTCGAAGCGATCGGGGGGGCCGAGGTACTGAGAGTCGCGGAGCGCGACCCGGGGGCGCCGGGCGCCGGACAGCTGCGTATCCGCGTCGCCGCGGCCGGCGTGAACTTCATCGACGTCTACTTCCGCACGGGCCTCTACCCGCGCCCGCTGCCGTTCGTCGCGGGACTCGAAGGCGCCGGCCGCGTCGAGGCGATCGGCCCGGGCGTCGCGGGCGTCGCGGTCGGCGATCGCGTCGCGTGGGCGTCGGTGCCCGGTTCGTATGCGGACGTCGTCGTCGCGCCGGCCGCAGCGGTCGTGCCGGTGCCCGACGCGGTATCGGACGAGACCGCCGCCGCCGCGATGTTGCAGGGCATGACCGCGCACTATCTGGTGTATGCGATCCGCCCGCCCGAGCCCGCTGGCACCGCGCTGGTGCACGCGGCTGCGGGCGGCACCGGTCTGCTGCTGGTGCAGATGCTGAAGGCGGCGGGGATGCGCGTCGTGGGAAGCTGCGGCAGCGCGGAGAAGGTCGCGTTGGCGCGAGACGCCGGCGCCGATCTCGTCGTGCGTTCCGACGATGCGAACTTCGTCGCCAGCGTGCGCGACGCTACTGGCGGTCGCGGCGTCGATGTCGTCTACGACGGCGTCGGTCGCGCCACCTTCGACAGGAGCCTCGCGTGTCTGCGACCGCGCGGCCTGCTCGCGCTGTTCGGACAGGCGAGCGGACCGGTGCCGCCCTTCGACCTGCAGCGCCTCAACGCCGGCGGCTCGCTGGTGGTGACGCGCCCTTCGCTCGCGCACTTCGTTGCGACGCGCGAGGAACTGCTGATGCGCGCGGGAGCCGTGCTCGGGTCGGTTGCGCAGGGCAGGCTGCACGTGAGGATCGGCGCGCGCTTCCCGCTCGCCGACGCGGCCGCCGCGCACAGCGCCCTCGAAGGTCGCGCGACGACGGGCAAGGTGCTGCTGCTCCCCTGAGCTACACGCGATACGGGAAGAAGCGCTTGAGTCGCAGCGCGGGCGCTTCCAGCAGCAACCAACTCGCGCGCGCCAGCGCGTAGCTGACGCCGATCGCGAGCAGCCAGAAACAGAGCTGCGCGAGCACGTACTGCTGCGGATGGTTCCCGGGCGTGAAGACGTTCACCGCCAGGATGGCCACGAAGAAGTGGAACAGATACATCGCGTAGCTGTAGCGCCCGAAGCTGCGGAGCCACTTCCTCTCGAAGCAGCGCGCGCGCCACGAAGCCGCCGGCGCAGTGAGCACCCAGACCAGCAGCGCACCGTAGACGGCACAGAGCAGAGAGAAGCCGAGCGTCTGCATCAGCGGATCGTTGTTGAGCATGAGCACCTGTCGGGTGATCGCCTGATAGCCGGTCGCTTCTGGTTGGCCGAGCCGGATCCACGCCTGCAGGGCGACGAAGAGCGCGAGCCCGACGGGCAGCACGGCGCGCGCCGCCCGCGCCATCGCCTCGAGACCGCCCGCGCGCCGCGCGAGGATCGCGATCGCGGCGCCGGTGGCGAGGATGTCGAGGCGGCACGGCGTCAGCGTGTAGGCGGCGAGCGGCGATGCGCCGCCCGCGACCAGCGCCGCGCGCAGCAGCAACGCCGCACCGATCGCGACCGCGCAGATCTGCAACAGGCGTCGTTCGCTCGCGCGCCGCACCACCAGCGGCCACAGCAGATAGAAGTGCTCTTCGATCGCCAGCGACCAGCTGATGGCGAGCGTCTGGTGATGCCACGCTCCGCTGAGCGCAGCCTGCACGTTCGAAAGGAAGAGCCAGTACCAGAACTGCTCGCGACTCGCGCCCGGGTTCCAGAAATGGTCTACCGCCGCGAAAAACGGAAGCTGCGGGACCACGAGCAGGAAGAACGCCAGCGTCGCGTAGTAGAGCGGGAAGATGCGCAGCACGCGGCGCGCGTAGAACACGCGGTAATAGCTCGTGCCATCGCGAGCCCCGAGCAGGATGCCGGTGATCAGGAAACCCGAGAGCACGAAGAAGAGATCGACCCCCGACCAGCCCACCGACGGCACGATCGTGAGCGCCGCTTCGAGCTTCGTACGCACCATTCCGTAGTGCGTCGTGTGGTAGAGCATGACCAGCAGGATCGCGAGACCGCGAAGCCCGTCGAGGCGCGGGTCGCGCGCTGCGACGGCCGCACCGCCGTGCGTCGGTTCGGCTTGCGGACGGGCGCTCAACCTCGTGACCTTCGGCGAGAGGACGCGGAAAGATCGCAGGCGGCCGTCGGCGAGTCGAGCGCCAGCGGGTACTCTCGCAGCCGTGGGCGAGGCACAGATCGCCGCAAGACCGGATCGCGCGGCTCCGGCGAAGCCGTCCGCGAGCGGCCGCATCGGATCGATCGCGTTCTCGTGCCGTGGGCCGCCCTCCTGGCGGCGTACGCGCTCTGCGTGTTCGGCGTCGCTGGACGCGCTGTTGCTGCCGAGCCGGGGCGTGCACGAACGCCTGCACGCGGCGAAGCTCGAGGAACTGACGCGCGTTCGAGCAGAGATCGAGTGCGCGCGAGCAGCGCTCGTCGACACGCGGAACAAGGGCGCGGAGATCGCGCGCATGCCCGCGCTGCTCGCCTGGGAGGCGCGCGTCGAGCGCGTGAGCGTGTGGCCCTTCGATGCGGCGACACTCGTTCGCTTCGCGCTCTTCCTGCTCATTCCGCTCGGCTCATGGCTCGGCGGCGCGCTGGTCGAGCGCGCGGTCGATAGCGTACTTCGCTAGGAAACGGACTCGGAATGGGCAGTCGCGTCCGGGGCCGATGCGTCCCCGCCGTGCCGAACCTGCCTTGGATCGTTGCTGCGAGGCGCGCGGGCGGTGAACTCGTCCGAAACGTCCTCGGCGGACGCGCATCGGCGGCTTCGCAACGCGAGTTGGGTGACCGCCTGCGGATTGTTTCGGCCGAGTCCCCCGCCCGCGCTTGGCTTCCCGTCTGCACAGCAGATGTTCCGGAAGTAATGGCACGTAGCGGGGGCGGGGCGTTCGGCCAGAACCCGCGAAGCCCTCCGGTCATCAGGCCGGCAGGCGGCCTCGATGATCCGACGCGAAACTGCGACGCTCGTCCGCTCTCCTAGCTCCTCCGACTCGCGCTGCCCTCGACGGGTAGCTCCTCCATCGGATAGACCGGCACGCCTTCCTTCGCGAGCTCGAAGAACTCCGGGCCCATCGG
>JAGSPS010000359.1 GCA_018262315.1 Deltaproteobacteria bacterium
CGCGACGACGTCGAGGGACTGGATTCCTCGATCATCGCCCACCCGCGGACCTGGGAAGCGTCGGGCCACGTCGAGCACTTCAGCGACCCGCTCGTCGACTGCCGCGCGTGCAAGAAGCGCATGCGCGCCGATCAACTCGACGACGCCGGCCCGTGCCCGGCGCGACAAGGGACCTCCGAGCACGATTGGACGCCCGCGCGCAACTTCAACCTGATGCTCAAGACCTTCGTCGGGGCCCAGGAGGACGCGGCGGCGACGGCATTCCTGCGCGCCGAGACCTGCCAGTCGATCTTCCTCGACTTCAAGCGGGTGCGCGAGAGCGCGCGCCAGCGGATTCCGTTCGGCATTGCGCAGATCGGCAAGGCGTTCCGCAACGAAATCAACCCGCGCAACTTCACCTTTCGCTCGCGCGAGTTCGAACAGGCCGAGCTGGAGTTCTTCTGCCACGTCTCCGAGCGCAAGAAGTGGTTCGAACACTGGCTCGGCGAGCGGCTCGCCTTCCACCACGAGCTGGGATTGAAGGAAACGCGGCTGCGCGTGCGCCCGCATCGTCCCGACGAACTGGCCCACTACGCCCACGCGGCCGCCGACATCGAGTTCCTGTTCCCGTTCGGCTGGCAGGAGATCGAAGGCGTCCACGATCGCGGCGACTGGGACCTGCGCCGTCACAGCGAGTTCTCGGGCAAGGACCTCACGGTCACCGACGAGGAGACGAAGGAGCGCTTCCACCCCTGCGTGATCGAGACGTCGGTGGGCGTCGATCGCACCTGTCTCGCACTGCTGGCCAATGCGTACGAAGAAGAGAAGCTGCCCGACGGGGAAACGCGCACGCTGCTGCGACTGCCGCTCGCGGTCGCGCCCGTGAAGGTTGCCGTGTTGCCGCTCGCGAAGAAACTCGCAGAACCGGCCCAGCGCATCGCCCGGGAACTGCGACGCCACTGGAGCGTGTTCTACGACGAGTCCGGCAACATCGGACGGCGCTATCGCCGTCAGGACGAAGTCGGTACGCCATTCTGCGTCACGTACGATTTCGAGTCCGAGTCCGACACCCGGGTGACGGTGCGCGAGCGGGACTCGATGACCCAGGAAAGGATCGCCGTGGACGGACTCCGCGCGTATTTGCAGGATCGACTGGAGATGGCGCGGTGAGCGCGCACAAGACTGCGAAGCGCGCTCGCGCGGGCCGGCGCGTCTTCAGCTTTGGCGATGGCAAGGCCGATGGCGACGCCGCGATGAAGGAGATCCTGGGCGGGAAGGGCGCCAATCTCGCGGAGATGACGCGCATCGGGCTGCCGGTGCCCGCCGGTTTCACGATCTCGACGGCGGTATGCGCGGAGTATCAGGCCGCCGGCAACCGCATCCCGAAGTCGCTCGCGCCGGAGATCACCAAGGCGCTCGGCAAGGTCGAGCGGATCATGCAAGCGCGCTTCGGCGACCCCGACCGGCCTCTGCTCGTTTCGGTGCGCTCGGGCGCACGCGTCTCGATGCCCGGCATGATGGACACGGTGCTGAACCTCGGTCTCAATGACCGCACCGCCCTGGGTCTCGCGCGTCGCGCCGACGCACGCTTTGCGTACGACTCCTACCGGCGTTTCGTGCAGATGTACGGCGACGTCGTGCTCGACGTGCCGCGCGACCGCTTCGAGCACCGCCTCGAAGCGCTGAAGGCGAGTCGCGGCGTGCACCTCGACACGGAACTCGAGGCCGACGACTGGCGCGAACTGGTGGGCGAGTTCCTGCGCATCGTCGAAGAGGAGACCGGCAAGCCCTTCCCGCAGGATCCGCAGCAGCAGCTGTGGGGCGCGATCGGAGCGGTGTTCCGCTCGTGGAAGACGCCGCGCGCGATCACCTACCGGAAGATGAACGCGATCCCGGACGACTGGGGCACCGCCGTCAACGTGCAGGCGATGGTGTTCGGGAACATGGGTGACGACTGCGCCACCGGCGTCGCGTTCACGCGCGACCCCGCGACCGGTGCCAACGTCTTCTACGGCGAGTACCTGACGAACGCGCAGGGGGAGGACGTCGTCGCGGGAATCCGCACACCCCAGCCGATCAACAAGGAGAGCCGCAGCCCCGACCAGGCCCATCTCCCGACGCTGGACGAGGAGATGCCGAAGGTCTACAAGCAGCTCCGACGGATCCGGCAGACGCTCGAGTCGCACTACCGCGACATGCAGGACATCGAGTTCACGATCCAGGCGAACAAGCTCTGGATGCTCCAGACGCGCACCGGCAAGCGAACCGTGCGTGCGGCGGTGAAGATCGCGGTCGAGATGGCGCACGAGCGGCTGATCTCGCGCGAAGTCGCGGTAGGGCGCGTCGACGCGCGGCTGCTCGACCAGTTGCTCCACCCGACACTCGATCCCGACGCGCCCAAGAATGTGATCGCGAAGGGACTGCCGGCATCGCCGGGTGCCGCGTGCGGCGCCGTGGTGTTCTCCGCCGACGAGGCCGAAGCGAAGGCCAAGGCGCACGAGAAGGTCGTACTGGTGCGCATCGAAACCTCTCCCGAGGACATCCACGGCATGTACGCGGCCGAGGGGATCCTCACCGCGCGCGGCGGCATGACGTCGCATGCGGCGGTGGTGGCGCGCGGCATGGGCAAGTGCTGCGTGGTCGGCTGCGGCACGCTGCAGATCTCCTACGCGCGCGGCGAGCTGCGCGTCGGCGACAAGCTGGTGCGGGCCGGCGACGTGATCACCATCGACGGCTCGACCGGCGAAGTGATCCTCGGCGAGGTCGCGACCGTGACGCCCGAGCTGAGCGGCGAGTTTGGCGAGCTGATGAAGTGGGCCGACGGCATGCGGCGTCTCGAAGTACACACCAACGCCGACACGCCTCACGATGCCAAGGTCGCGCGCGACTTCGGCGCGCAGGGGATCGGGCTCTGTCGCACCGAGCACATGTTCTTCGAAGAGGCGCGCATCCTCGCCGTGCGCGAGATGATCCTCGCGACCGACGAGGTGCAGCGCGGCCGGGCGCTCGACAAGCTGCTGCCGATGCAGCGCGGGGATTTCGTCGGAATCTTCCAGGCGATGGAGAGCCTGCCGGTCACGATCCGGCTGCTCGACCCGCCGCTCCACGAATTCCTGCCGCATGAGGAAGCCGGCATCGTCGAGGTCGCCGAGGCGCTCGGCGACGACGTCGCGGCGGTGCGCGCCCGCATCGAAGAGCGCAGCGAGTTC
>JAGSPS010000360.1 GCA_018262315.1 Deltaproteobacteria bacterium
GATGGCGCGCTGCAGCGCGAAGGCCGCGTCGGCTTCGCCGTGTACGACGAAGGCCATGCGCGGGGCGGCCGGAGCGCTCGCGAGCCACTGCAGCAGTTCTCCGCCGTCGGCGTGGACCGAGAAGCCGGAAGCGTCGACGATCTCGGCGCGCACCGGCACGTAGCGACCGTGCATCTTCAGTGTCGTCGAACCGCGCAGCAGTGCCCGGCCGCGCGTGCCCTCGGCCTGGTAGCCGACCAACACGACGCTGTTGCGCGCCTCGGGGAGGCGCCGTTCCAGGTGGTGCAGCACGCGGCCGCCCGTGGCCATGCCCGATGCCGAGATGATGATGGCGGGCAACGCGGCGTCGTGGATCGCCTTCGAGTCGTCGGCGCTGTGCGCCTCGATGAGCCCGCCCGGATCGAAGGGCGCCGGATCGCCCCGAAACTCCGGGCGGATCTCCGGATCGCCGTCCTTCGCGGCGCGCTCGTAGACGGCGAGCGCCGCCAGCGCCATCGGGGAATCGACGTACACGGGCAGATCGGGGATGCGGCCCGCCTGCACCAGGCGCCGCAGCGTCAGCAGCACCACCTCGGTGCGGTCGACCGCGAACGCCGGGATCACGATCGCGCCGCGCCGCTCCGCGGTACGCACGATCGCGTCGACGAAGCGCTCGAGCGCCGCGGCGTCGTCGTGGCGCCGGTCCCCGTAGGTGGACTCGATGACGCAGGTCGCGACGGCATCCGGAGGCTCGGGCGGAAGCAGGATCTCGTGCTGCGGGCGGCCGAGATCGCCGGAGAAGAGCAGCGTGTCGTCGGCGTGACCTTCGACGTCGACGCGCACCCAGGCTGCACCGAGGATGTGGCCGGCCCGCCGCAAGTGGGCGCGCACGCCCGGTCCGGCTTCGATCGGCGCGCCGAACGGCACCGGCCGCAGTCGCCGCAGCGCCGCCTGCGCGTCGGCCTCGCTGTAGAGCGGCAACGCGGGCGTGTGTTTCGAGAACCCCTTGCGGTTGGCGTAGGCCGCATCCTCTTCCTGCAAGCGCCCGCTGTCGGGCAGCACGATCGCGGCGAGCGCGGCGGTGTTGGGCGTGCAGTAGACCGGGCCGCGGAAGCCGTCGCGCACGAGCGCAGGCAGGTAGCCCGAGTGATCGAGATGAGCGTGCGTGAGCACCACGGCGTCGAGTTGCTCCGGCGGCACCGGGAACGGATCCCAGTTGCGCAGGCGCAGCTCCTTCAGTCCCTGGAAGAGCCCGCAGTCGAAGAGCACGCGCGCGCGCGACGTCTCGAGCAGGAAGCGAGAGCCGGTGACGGTGCGCGCGGCGCCGAGAAAACGCAGCGTCGGGGAAGCGCCCGCTGCGGATGAAGGTCGGATCGTGGAAGGAGTCATCGCTCCAGCATACCCGCAATGCGTCGGCGGATTCGAAGAGACGACGCGATGCGGGACTGGCGCACTCCACCTCAACTGTGACGCGCGGCCGCAAGGCCAGTCGGCCAGCGGACATCGTTGGACGCTGCGCCAGACCTCGCGGGGCCCTCGGCCGGGAGGCGACTGCTTGGCGCAGATTCTGCACGGGATCGAATCCAGGCAACCCCGAGGAGTGCGCCGTGGACTACGTCCGGCGGTTCGACACCTTGACGCTGGACGACATCCCGCTCGTAGGCGGCAAGAACGCTTCGCTCGGTGAGATGATCGGCACGCTCACGCCGCTCGGTGTCCGGGTACCCGACGGCTTCGCCTTGACGGCGCACGCCTATCGGGCGCTCCTCGACGGGCCTGGCGTGCGCACTCGCCTGCGCGAGGCGCTCGCGGGGATCGATCCGAACGACGTCGATTCGCTGCGCGCCGCCGGCGAGCGTGCCCGGCGCGCCGTGCGCGAGGCGCCCTTCCCGCCCGCGCTGCTTCACGAGGTCGAGACTGCCTACGCCGCGCTGTCGCGCCGCTACGGATCGGAAGCCGTCGACGTGGCGGTGCGTTCGAGCGCCACCGCCGAGGATCTGCCGACCGCGAGCTTCGCCGGCCAGCAGGAGACCTACCTCAACGTCCACGGCGTCCCGAATCTGGTGGATGCATGCCGGCGCTGCTTCGCGTCGCTCTTCACCGACCGCGCCATCTCGTATCGCAGCGAGCGCGGCTTCGACCACGAGAAGGTCTATCTCTCGATCGGCGTGCAGAAGATGGTGCGCTCGGATCGGGCCGGCTCGGGGGTGCTCTTCACGCTCGACACCGAGAGCGGTTTCGACCGCGTCGTGCTGATCACGGCGATCTACGGGCTCGGCGAGAACATCGTCCAGGGCGTCACCAACCCGGACGAGTACGTGGTGTTCAAACCGACGCGAACCGAGATCTCCCGGCGCCTCGGCTCGAAGGAGATCGCGATGGTCTACGACGAGGGCGGCTCGAAGGCCGTGCGCAACGTCGTCGTGCCGGAAGCGCTGCGGCGCCAGTTCGTGCTCTCGCCCGCGGAGACCGTCGAGCTGGCGAGCCAGGCGATCGCCATCGAGGAACACTACGGCAAGCGCGCCGGCGAGCGCCGTCCGATGGACATCGAGTGGGCCAAGGACGGTGCGAGCGGCGAACTCTTCATCGTGCAGGCGCGCCCCGAGACGGCCCATGCACGGCGGGACGTCGCCAAGATCGTGACCTATCGCTTGAAGGAGCGCAGCGCGGTGCGCGTCGCCGGACGCGCGGTCGGCACGCAGATCGGCGCCGGTCCGGTGGCGCGTCTCGATCATTCCTCGCAGATGGCTTCGTTCCGACCCGGATCGGTGTTGGTGACCGGCATGACCGATCCCGACTGGGAGCCGATCATGAAGCTGGCGGCGGCGATCGTCACCGATCGCGGCGGTCGCACCTGTCACGCCGCCATCGTGAGTCGCGAACTCGGCATCCCGTGCGTGGTCGGCACCGGCAACGCCACCGCGGTGCTCCAGCCGGGCGACCTCGTCACGGCCTCCTGCGCCGAGGGCGAAACCGGCGTCGTGCTCGACGGAATCCTCGCCTTCGAGCGCGACGAGGTCGACGTGCGCGAGACCCCCGCGACGCGCACGAAGATCCTGGTGAACATCGGAGATCCGGAACAAGCCTTCGCGCTCTCGTTCCTGCCCGTGGACGGTGTCGGCCTGGCGCGCGAGGAATTCATCATCATGAACGCGATCGGGATCCATCCGATGGCGCTCGTGCACCCGGAGCGCACCGATGCCGAGA
>JAGSPS010000125.1 GCA_018262315.1 Deltaproteobacteria bacterium
CGGCCGACGACGAACTTGCCGAAGTTCCACTTGATGTCGCCGGGACCTTCGGGTGCCGCATCTTCCGCGCTGAGCCATGCGTAGAGCGGGTGTCGCGTCGCTCCGTTGACGTCGATCTTCGCGAACAGCGGGAAGCTCACGCCGTAGCGGACCTTGCAGAATTCCTGCACCTCGGCGTCGGTGCCGGGCTCCTGGCCCGCGAACTGGTTGCACGGAAAGCCCAGCACTTCGAGGCCGCGCGCGTGGTAGGTCTCGTAGAGCTTCTCGAGGCCAGCGTATTGCGGCGTGAGCCCGCACTTCGAAGCGACGTTCACGACGAGGGCGACCTTGCCCGCGTAGTCGCGCAGCGACGAGTCCTCGCCGGTGATGCTGCGGGCCGAGAAGTCGTGAAGCGTCGGCATCGGGGTCTCCTTTCGTGGCGAGCGCCGCGCCTAGCCTATCCGAGACCCGTCTGGAGACCAGCGCCTCAGCCGAGCAGCACCTGCAGGCGGTCGAGCTCGGCGACGTCGGCGGTCGTCGGCACCAGGAAGCACTCGTCGGCGCCCGCGTCGCGCAGCTGCCGGAGCGCAGCGCGCACGGCTCCCTCGCCGGCGGCGAGGCAGCGCCCGGCGAGCGATCGCGCCGCGGCGTCGCCGAAGACCGCGAGGTAGCGACGCGCGTAGGCGTCGAGGCGTTCGCGCGCGTCGGGGCCGAGCGCGAACCAGAAGCTCGTGGTGCACTTCGGCGCTGCGGGGCGATCGGCGTCGCGCCACGCCGCGTGCGCGGCGCGCACCCCCCGCTCGACCTCCGCGGGGTCGGGTCCGAGGTCGAAGCCGAGCACGCCGTCCGCCCAACGCGCGGCGCGCGCGAGCGGCTTCGCACCCGACGCGGCGACGAGAATCGGCGGGCCGCCCGGCTGAAGCGGCGCCGGACCGATCGGGGCGGTGCCCGCGACGACGGCCTCGCCCGCCCAGATGCGTCGCATTTCGGTGACGATCGAATCGAGCCGCGCATGGCGTCGCGCGAACGGCGCGCCGCTCGCGCGGTAGTCCTCCTCGCGACCGCCCACGCCGATCCCCAACGTGAAGCGACCGCCCGCCAGCACGTCGAGCGACGCGACGCGCTTGGCGAGCAGTGGCGCGGGGTGCAACGGCGCGACGAAGAGCGTCGATACGATGCGCACGCGCTCGGTGGTCGCGGCAGCCGCCGCGAGCGCGACGCCCACCTCGAGGTTGGGAAAGCTCACGCGCTCGCCGGCCGCGAGACTCTCGAAGCGGCCCGCGTCGATGCGCCGGCACCAGTCGAGCAGCGCGGCGCGGTCGCAGCCGGGCGCCATCGTGGGAAGCGTCATCGAGACTTTCATCGCGGCGGCGGACTCTCGCAGAGCGCACCCGCAGCAGCCAGCTCGCGCGCGGCTAGAATCGCGCGCCGTGGGTTTCCTCCCTGCCCTCTCGCCCGAGCCGATCGAACGCCATCGCGCCGCGGCGATCCAGCGCTTTCGCCTCGACGGGGTCAGCGAGGGGAAGCGGTCCGCCCTCGAGGATCCGCAGTCCTGGATGATCGCGGGCGAAGCCTGAAGCCGTGAACGCTCCGCAACGAAAAACCGGCCCGGCGCTCGGGATCTGGCAGCTGGCCTGGCCCGCCATCGTCACGAATCTGCTGGCGTCGCTGGTCGGCTTCGTCGACACCAAGATCGTGGGTTCGCTCGGCGCACCCGCGGTCGCGGCGGTCACCACCGGCAACCGCATCTACTTCATCCTGCAAGCGCTGCTGATGGCGGTCACCGCGGGCACCACCGCGCTGGTGGCGCGCGCGTGGGGCGCAGGCGACCGCGACGAGGCCGAGCACGTGACGCGCGTGTCGCTCGCGCTGTGTGCGGGCATCGCGTTGGCGGTCAGTCTGCCCGCGCTGCTCTTCCCGCATCCGCTGGCCAGCGTGTTCCGCCTCGAAGCGCACACAATCGACCTCGCGGCGGATTTCATCCGCTGGCTCGCGCCGTTCCAGATCGCCTTTGCAGTGCACTTCGCGCTCGGCGCCGCGCTGCGCGCGGCGGGCGACACGCGCACGCCGCTCGTGATCGGCGCGCTCACCAACGTGGTGAACGTCGGGCTCGTCTACGGGCTCGTGTTCGGTCGCTTCGGGATGCCGCAGCTCGGCGTAGCGGGCGCGGCGATCGCCAGCGGCATCGCGTTCGCGGTGGGCGCGATCGCTTTCCTGCTGCTCTGGTGGCGCGGCAAGCTCGTGCTGCGCGCCGGCTCGTCGGGTTCGTGGGAACGCGGACGTGTGCGCCGCATTCTCGACATCGGGTACCCGGCCGGTCTCGAACAGCTGGTGTGGCAAGGCGGCTTCCTGGTGTTCTTGTGGATCGTGTCGCTCTACGGCACCGCGCCCTACGCCGCCTACGGGATCGGCGTGACGATCCTCGCGTTCTCGTTCCTGGTCGGCTTCGGCTTCTCGATCGCAGCGTCCACGCTGGTCGGCCAGAAGCTGGGCGCGAACGACCCGGCCGGCGCGACGCGCAGCGGTTGGCGTGCGCTGCGCCTCACACTGATCGCGCAGACTGCCTTCGGCCTCGTGATCGTCGTGTTCGCGGAGCCGCTCGCGCGTTTCATGATCGACGACCCCGAGGTGGTCCGGCTCACCGTCGTCTTCATCTACATCCTCGGCTCGGTGCAGCCGCTGATGGCGATCGAGTACGCGATGGGCGGCGCGCTGCGCGGCGCCGGCGACACGCGCTTCCCGCTGATCGCGGTGTTCTCCGGGCTGATCGGCGCCCGCGTCACACTCGCAATCCTGTTCGCGTGGTGCAGCCTTCCGGTCGAGTGGATCTTCGCGGCGCTGATCGCCGACTACATCGTGAAGGCGATCCTGCTGACGGTGCGCTTCCGCTCCGGACGCTGGCAGCACGCCGTGCCCGATCCCGTGCGCGCGCACGCCGTCGAACCCGAGCCGTCTTGAGTCACCCGTAGGGGGCCGGTCCGCTCCTGCACGGTTCCCAGCATGGCCGAGAGCACTTATCGTGGGCGACGCACGAGGGGAGTCGTTGTACCGAAGACCGCGATCGGCCCGCGAGACCGAGCTACTCGAGAAGGCGAAACGGCTTCTACCGGCCGGGGTTCGCACGCCCACATTCTCGCCCGAGCACGCGATCGTCGTCGAGTCGGCGCGCGGCGCGCGGATCCGCGACGTGTCGGGAAACGAGTACATCGACTACCTCCTCGGCTCGGGCCCGATGCTCCTCGGCCACGCGCACCCGGCGGTGGTGCGTGCGGTTCGCGAGGCCCTCGAGCGAGGCAGCACGTACCTGCTGCTGAACGAGCCCGCGATCCTGCTCGCCGAGGAGATCGCGCAGGCCGTTCCGTGCGCGGAGAAGGTGTCGCTCCACAATGTCGGCGCCGAGGCGACGAGCTTTGCGATTCGCCTCGCGCGCGCCTACCGGAAACGGGACAAGATCCTCAAGTTCGAGGGCGCCTTTCACGGCATGAGCGACTGGGCCCTGCTTTCCACGCACTGGACGCGCGAGTTCGCGCCGCTTCCGCACGCAGTTCCGAACTCGGCCGGCATTCCGGAGGGCGTCGTGCGCGATGTCCTGATCGCGCCATTCAATGATCTCGAGGCGACGGAGTCTCTCCTCGAGAGGCACCGCGACGAGCTCGCGTGCGTGATCGTCGAGCCGCTGCAGCGCACGATCGCCCCCGTACCGGGTTTTCTCGAAGGTCTGCGCGAGATGACGCGCCGCCGCGACATCCCGCTCGTCTTCGACGAGGTCGTGACCGGCTTCCGGCTCGGCCTCGGCGGCGCGCAGGAGTACTACGGCGTCGTTCCCGATCTGTGCGCGATCGGCAAGAGCCTGTCGGGCGGGCATCCGATCGCGGCGCTCTGCGGCCGCGCGGAGTTGATGGACCGGATCGACCCGGCGCGGGCGGGAACGAGCGAGTACGTGCGCCTCTCGGGCACGTACAGCGCGAATCCGATCTCGGCGGTGGCGGCGCGCGCAACGCTCGCGGAACTCCGCAAGCCCGGCGCCTACGAGCGGCTCTTCGCCTCGGGCCGCACGCTCATGGACGCGCTCGGGCGTCTCCTCCGCGACGCGGGCATTCCGGCGCAGATCCTCGGCGAGCCCCCGGCCTTCGAGGTGTTCTTTGCGGACCACGAGATCACGGACTTCCGGTCGTCGCTCCGTGCAGACCGCGCGACGCACGCGCGGTTCGTCGAGTGCCTGCTCGAACGGGGTATCGTGAAGGCGCACGAGAAGTTCTTCCTCTCGCTCGCGCACACCGAAGAAGACCTTGCGACGACGATCGAGGCGTTCGAGGGAGCGATCGGAGACCTCGTGCGCAGCCGAGCCCGCGGCGGCGTTGCCGGCGACGCGAAGGCGCAGATCGAGAGGGGCAAGGCATGAACCCGAACGAAGAGAGTTTCGCGAAGAGCGAGCGGGCGCTGCACGAAGAGGCGATGCGAGAGACGGGCCTCGACGACTTCGGCGACCCTTCCTACCTCGAGGGCCTGCGGCGCGTGCTCGACGGCTACGACCGCGAAGCAAGGCTCCACGAGCAGGGTCGGATGCTCACGCGCATGGCGATCGCGGGCCTCTTGAAGACGCGTCTCCGGTCGCAGGCGCTTCTCGGAGCGAACGCCGCCGCACAGAGCAACGAGATCCGCCGCCCGATCGTCGTGCTCGGGCTCGTGCGGACGGGCAGCACCTCGCTTCATCATCTTCTCGGGCAGGACCCGAACGCGAACGTGCTCGAGTACTGGCTCGCCGCGCACCCGCAGCCCCGCCCGCCGCGGGCGACGTGGGAAGCGCTTCCCGACTACCGGGAATCCCACGCGGAGATCGAGGGCATCTACTCGATGGATCCAGAGCTTCGCGCGATCCACTTCATGAAGGCCGACCTCGCCGAAGAGTGCCGGCACCTGCTCGCACAGTCGTTCACCGACGACTACTTCGAGGTGAACACGACGCTCCCCAGCTACGTGCGCTGGTACGAGAAGACGCGCCACCCGGCGAGCTACCAGCGCCACCGCGCACTCGTGAAGCTGATCGGGTCGACGAGCCCGGAGAAGCGCTGGATCCTCAAGTACCCCGTTCACATGAAGCACCTCGCGGACCTGCTCGAGGTCTACCCGGACGCCTGCGTGGTGTGGACGCACCGCGATCCCTCGAAGGTGCTCGCGTCGTACATCGACCTCATCGCCGGCTTCCGCGCGCTCTTCGAGCGCGACATCGACCGCGCGGCGATCGCGCGCGAGCAGGTCGAGGCCTGGGCGTCGGGCGCCGAACGCGCGATCGAGGTTCGGAAGCAGCACGACGCGTCGCAGTTCCTCGATCTGCACTTCGGGGACTTCGTCGCCGATCCGATCACCGCCGTGCGCCGGATCTACGACCGCTTCGACCTCGCGCTCACGGAAGACGCCGAGAAGCGGATGCGCGCGTGGATGGCGGAGACGCCCGAAGGCAAGCGCGGCAGGCAGCACTCGATGGAAGACGTCGGCCTCGCCCGCTCGCAGGTCCTCGACCGCTTCGGCGCATACATGCGGCACTTCGGCGTGCAAGCGGAGTAGCTTCTTCCGCCGCTGAACACCGTGAGCCGAGGGACCTGGGCGAGCGGTTGGTCGCCCAGCTTCGGCGCCTCTGGGTCGCCCAGGGGCACAGGTCGAAAGCCCGACCGCGACGGCGAAGCGTCCCACCGCACTCTGCGGAGGTCCGTTGACCCTCCCCGCCGCGGCTGCCATTCTCCGCCCGCTTGACTCGCCGATCAACCGAGTCGCAAACCGAAGGAAACTCCGATCCGATGTCCAAACCCCTGCCCGCCGTCGACTTCCTGAAGATCCCCGAGAGCGGGGAGCCCTACCTCGAAGGCCACAAGTGCGGAGGCTGCGGCGCCGTCTACCTCGGCGTACGCGCGGTGTGCTCCAAATGCGGTGCGCGCGGAAAGATCGCGCCGGTGAAGCTCTCGAACCAGGGCAACCTCTACGTCTATTCGATCGTCTGTCGCTCCTTCCCCGGCATCCAGGTGCCCTACGTGTCGGCGATCGTCGACCTCGAAGGTGGCGGCACCGTGAAGGGCAACCTCATCGGTGTCGATCCCGACCCCGCGAAGATCAAGATGGGGATGCCGGTGCGCGTCGTGTACAAGGACGCGCTCGGCCGCAAGGACAAAGAGGGCAACTCGTACCTCTCGTATTTCTTCGAGCCTCGGTAGGGCGCCAGTTCGGTCGAACACGAAGCGCAGCGTCACGATCGGAGCCAAGGAGCCCCGTTTCCCGCGTAGCGAGCCGAAGGCGAGCGGCGAGACCCATCAGGCTCGAGCGAACCAGCAACCATCCACGAGGAGATCCGCATGAGCGACGTGTACATCGTCGGAATCGACATGATCAAGTTCATGAAGGCGGGCACCGGCCCGGCGGTCGAGGCGCTCGGCGCGCAGGCGGCGCTGATGGCGCTCGATGACTGCGGCCTCACGATCCAGGACATGGAAGCGCTCTACTGCGGGAACCTCGGCCAGGCGGGGGGGATGGTCGGACAGCGCGTGCTGCACCAGATCGGGCAGACGGGCATTCCGGTGGTGAACTGCGCGAACGCCTGCGCCACCGGCGCGACGGCGTTCCGCGAGGGCTGGATGGCGATCAAGGCCGGCGTCTACGACACGGTGCTCGCCGTCGGCGTCGAGAAGATGGGCGGCGGCCTGCTCGGCGGCGGGGGCGGGGGCGGCGGGATTCCGAAGGAGGGCCTGCTCGGCTCGATGACGATGCCGGCGGTCTTCGCCGAGGCCGGTCAGGAGCACGCGCGCAACTACGGCACCACGTTCGAGCAGTTCGCGAAGGTGTCGGTGAAGAATCACCACCACTCGACGCTGAATCCGAAGGCGATGTACCAGATCGAGACGCCGCTCGAGACGGTGATGGGCTCGGAGATGATCGCGTACCCGAACACCAAACTGATGTGCTCGGTGAACGTCGACGGTTCCGCGGCAGCGGTGATCATGTCGGAGAAGAAGGTGAAGGAGCTGGGGCTGAGGGGCCGCGCGGTGCGCGTGAAGGCGTCCGTGCTCACCAGTGATCCGTGGCAGGAGCGTGATCTCGTGATGCCGGACGTGAATACCTGCACGCGGCAGGCGGCGAAGAAGGCCTACGAGATGGCGGGCTGCAGCGCAAAGGACATCAACCTCGTCGAGCTGCACGACTGTTTCGCGACGGCGGAACTCCTGCACTACGAGAACCTCGGTCTCTGCGGCGACGGCGAAGCGGGGCACATGATCGACAGCGGCGCGACGGCGCTCGGCGGGAAGGTTCCCGTCAACGTGTCGGGCGGTCTGCTCTCGAAGGGCCACCCGCTCGGCGCCACCGGGATCGCGAACCTCTACGAGATCTCCACGCACTTGCGCGGGGAAGCCGGCAAGCGCCAGGTGCCGAACGCGCGACTCGGGATGACGCACGTGATCGGGCTGGGCTCGGCTTGTGCGATCCACATCCTCGAGAAGGTGGCGTAGTCGATCTCGGAAGCAGAGGCGGAACTTGGGACTGGGTCGGGCGCGGGTGGGATCCTCCGCGAACGGGCTGGCCGCTTTTGCGCTGCACGCGCTCGGAGACCATCAGGATTTCTTGGCGAGATCCACTCGGCCGGTGTCGTCGGCCAGCCCGGCTGACTTCGCTCCGGATTCCCACCCCGCGCCCTGCTTCGCAGTTGCGTGTTGGTCGGTGGCGACGTCGTCGTGAAGATTGGCGTCGTTTCGGATACGCACGATCAGTTGCCGAACGTGGCTCGGATCGTCGAGCTGCTGAATCGGGCTGGCGTGGAGCGCGTGGTGCACACGGGTGACATCACGCAGGCGAAGACGCTCGAGGTGTTGGCGCGGCTCGAGGTGCCGTTGCACGGCGTCTTCGGGAACAACGATGCGGGGGAGCGCGTGGCGCTCGAGGCGGCGGCCGCGCGCTACTCGATGAAGCTGGGCGACCCGCCGCTGGAACTCGTTTGGGCGGAGCGGCGCATCGTGGTGGTGCACGATCCGCGCGAGCTCGGCGCTGCGCGACGCGGGAAGCACGACGTCGCGCTGCACGGGCACACGCACCGGCGCACGATCGACCGCTGCGACGGGCGGCTCGTTTTCAATCCGGGCGAGTGCGCGGGTCACCTGCCGGGCCAAAACGCGGTGGGCGTACTGGATCTCGCCACGCTCGAGACGGAAATCCTGCTGTTCTAGACACGCAGACTGGAAGGTCGTGGTTCGACCCCGATTGCCGTCGAGCCTATTCTCGATGCATCACCCAGGAGAGACGCCCATGCCCAAGAAGACGAAGAAGGCGAAAGGTCGCGGAACGAGCGCGGTGGTGCAGGCGGCGGCGCGGCTGCTCGCCGATAGCTACACGCTGTACCTGAAGACCCACAACTTCCACTGGAACGTGACGGGACCGATGTTCACCACGCTCCACGGGCTCTTCATGACGCAGTACACGGAGCTGTCGCTCGCGGTGGACGAGATCGCGGAGCGGCATCCGCACGCTCGGTGAGATCGCGCCCGGCTCGTACGCGGAGTTCGCGAAGCTGTCGCACGTGGCGGATCCGCGCGGCGTGCCCAAGGCGGTGGAGATGATCCGCAAGCTGGTCGAGGACAACGGAATCGTCGCAGCGGCGGCGCAAGCGCTCTTCGACGCCGCGGACGCCGCGGGCGACCAGGCCAGCGCCGACCTCGCGACGCGCCGGATGGACGTCGCGCAGAAGAACGCCTGGATGCTGCGCAGCCACCTGGAGTAGGCACGCACCGCGCGGCTCGAGTGTCGCCTGACCCGTGTTCGGCTCGCCGCCGTCCGGCGGAGAGCGGGCCCATGAGTGGCGCACCGCGCGGCTCGAGTGTCGCCTGACCCGTGTTCGGCTCGCCGCCGTCCGGCAGCGAGCGGGATCATGCGTTGGTCTTCGCCCGCAAACCCGAGAAGTCGCCTGACCCGTGTTCGGCTCGCCGCCGTTCCTCGGCGGCGAGCGGGGTCATTGAAACCGGCACGCCGGTCATGAAGGCCTGGCTCGACAGCGGTTCGAAGCTGTCGGGCCCCACCGGCAGCAGCGCGTTCGCGTTCACACCGGGCGTTCGCTGCGCGACGCGCATGCCGGGCGTGCGCTGGTTGCCCCAGCCGTGGGTGAGCGCGACGACGCCGCGCATCAGGCTGTCGTCGCCCTCCACTTCGACCTCGATCGCGCCGTGCTCGTTCCACAGGCGCACCCTGGCGCCATCTGCGAGGTCGCGCGCGCGCAGGTCGCCCGGATGCACGGAGAGCCGATTGCGATCGCGCGCGCCGCGCTTCATCGCCGGCAGGTTCGCGTACCACGAGTTGTGCATGAACGGATCGCGGCGCGTGATGAGCTTCAGGCGCGAGGCGCCCTCGCCCTCCAATTCGCCGAAGATTTCATCGGCGCGCGCGAGCGCCTCGGCGAAGCCCGGCGGGCAGCAATCCACTCTGCGGTCCGGCGTCTGGATGTGCTCGTCGAAGAACGCGCCGGCTTCGAGGCCGTCTTCGAAGACGGCGCCATGCGGCAGCTCGCGAACCGCTTCGAGCGTGAGGCCGCGGCCGCGCAGCATGTGGTCGATGCGCGACCAGGGGTCGGGCGCGCCGGGTCCGTCGAAGGGCGACTTCAGCGCCATCGCCTGCGCGAGCTTGCCGAAGATCCACCACTCCTCGCGGCGCTCGCCGCGCGGCGCGACGACGGGATCGGTCCACTGCACCCACGGCTGGTGCTGGAGCCCGAGCCCGGTGATGTTGATGTCGGCGCGCTCGAACATGTCGGTCGCGGGCAGCAGCCAGTGGGCGTACTCGGCGGTCGCATTGCGGTAGAGGTCGATGCAGACGAGCAGATCGAGCTGCTCGAACGCCTTCCGCAGCTTCTCCTCGCCGCCGATCGAGAGCAGCGGATTGCCGGCGACGACGAAGAGTGCGCGCACCGGCTCGCGCGCTTCGGTGACGAACTGCGACAGCAGGTTCCCCGGCAACGGTCCCTTGCGCAGGCGGCCGAACTCGCTGTCGAAGAAGCCGCTCGTGAAATCGCGGCGACCCGCTTTCGCGCTCTTGTAGAAGCCGACCGAGAGCAGGTTGCCGCCGCGGCGGTCGAGATTGCCGGTCGCGAACGACAGCATCTGCACCAGCCAGTAGGCGAGCGTTCCCTGGCGGCCCATGTTCACGCCGGTCGACATGTGCACCGACGCCGCGCCCGCGGCGCTCCACTCGCGCGCAAGACGCTGGATCGTGTCGGTCGGAATGCCCGTGACCCCGGCCACGCGCGCGGCCGGAAAGCGCCGGATGAAGCCGCGGAACGCTGCGACGTTGTTGCCGTGCTGGGCGAGCGCGCGCTCGTCGAAGCCGCCCGCCGCGTCGATCTCGCAGAGCATCGCCGCGAGCAGGTAGACGTCGGTGTCGGGGCGGATCGGGATCCATTCGCCGGTGCTGTTCGCGACCGACTCGATGCGGCGCGGGTTCACGAAGTAGAGTTTCGCACCGCGGCGCTTCGCTTCGCGCAGCCGCTCCATCGGGTCGGCCACCGAGAGGAACGAGCCGTGCGAGACGCGCGGGTTGGCGCCGAGCACCAGCAGGAACGCGGTGTGATCGAGATCGGGAATCGGGTGGATCGTGCTGGAGCCGAACACAGCCTCGCCGCCGGCGAACTTGTTGGCGCAGTCCTGGGTGCCCGAAGAGAACGCTCGGCACGCCCGACGACCTTCGCTCGCCTCCGGCTCGCTGCGCGCCCGCGTTCTCGGGCTTGCGCCCAGTTGCGCGAAGAACGCCGACACGGCCGGCTGCGCGAGCGTGTTGAACGCGGTCGGATTGCCCATGTAATACGCGACCGCGTTCGGGCCGTGCCGATCGACGATCCCGCGCAACTGCGAGGCGATGCCGGCGAGCGCGTCGTCCCAGCTCGCGCGCTCGAAGCCGCCGTTCGTCCTTCGCAGCGGATGATCGAGGCGATCCGGGTCGCGGTGCACGTCGGCGCCGGCGATGCCCTTGTTGCAGGCGAAGCCGCGCGTCACCGGATGCTCTCGATCGGGTGACAGCGCGACGAACGTCTCGTCCTCGACGCGCGCGACGAGTCCACAAGCCGGCTCGCAGACGCGGCAGAAGGTGTGGACCTCGCGCGTTCCGTCTTCGCTCATCGCAGCACCTCCGTGTGGCGCGCGGAGCCTAGCGGCTAGGAGACTGACCCAAGATGGATCCCGCCGCCCGGAAGCCGACGCGTGTGGCGCGGGGGCGTGACGTTCGTCCGAAACGTCCTCGGCGGACGGACG
>JAGSPS010000126.1 GCA_018262315.1 Deltaproteobacteria bacterium
GAGCGGCAACGCCTGCGCCTCGCCGAGTCGCAGCTCGACCGCGGCGCCCGCGGAGCCGACCGCGTGGCCCTCTGCTTCGACCGCGTGGCCCTCTGCTTCGACCGCGTGGCCCTCTGCTTCGAGGCTGGCGCGCGCGGCTTCGAGCATGCGCGGCGAGTGGTCGACCGCGATCACGCGCAGGCCGAGACGCGCCACCTCCTTGGCGAGGATGCCGGTGCCGGTGCCGACGTCGCACACCGTCCAGCTCGGCGGCGCCAGGTGTGCGATCGCGCGCGCGCGCAGCGCGTCGTCGTTGAAGATCTTGCGCAGCCCGTCCCACTCGGGGCCGACGCTGTCGAAGAACGTCCGGATGCGCGACGCGCGCGCCGCGACGACCCGCAGCAGCGCCGCCGCATCGCGCTCGGCGGCCGGATCGCCGGCGAGTTCGCGGCGGGCCAGCTCCCAGGCATCGCTCCAGGCGCCGCTCTTCGGCGTCGCGAAGCGGTAGAAGACGTAGGTGCCCTCGCGGCGGTCGCGCAGCAGGCCGGCCTCGCGCAGGATGCCGAGGTGTCGCGAGACACGGCTCTGCGTCATGGCCAGCACGTCCATCAGCTCCTGAACGGCCAGCTCTTCGCGTTCGAGTAGCGCGAGGATGCGCACGCGGGTCGAGTCCGCGAGCGTCTTGAAGACCCTCTGCAGCGACTCGGTGCTCATCGCGCGCCGCCGGGACGTGCGCGCGCCGGGACGACTTCCGGGCTGCCGAGCGTGCCGCCGATCTCGACGGCGGCCGCGCCGCTCGCGTCGAGTGCGACGCCCTGCGCTTGCAGCATCGAGCGCACCGTGGGATCGCGCGCCTCGATGCGCGCCTTCAGCGCGAGCGGCGCCAAATTGGGATTGGCATTGCGACCGACCGTGCCCGACGCCGTCAGCGTGACGAGCGGTCCAGCGAGGTCGAACGCGTCGAGCACCGCGAGGCTGTCGCCGCCGAGGGCGAGGTCGCCGCTGAGTTTGTCGAAGGGCACGCCGATCGGGAGCAGCGGCAGCGTCAGCGATCCCTGCTTCGCCTCGAAGTGCACGCGGCCCTGCGGTCCGGCTTCGGCAATCGTCACGTCGAGCCGCGCGTCGACGCGGCCGTCGAGCTGGGTGCCCGCAGCGATCCCCTGGAACGGCAGCAGCGCGAGCGACGCGTTTCGCAGCTCGCCGTCGAAAGACGGCGAGCTGCCGCTGATCACGGTGCCGTCCACTTCACCCAGCGGCGAGCGCAGTTCGATCACCAGCGCGGGGGTGCCGCGCAGCCAGGCCGCCGACCAGGCGGGGTGGACGCGGATGCTCTGGAAGGAGGCTGTCTTTCCGCTGGGCCACGCGACGTCGACGTCCGAGGCGCGCAACTGCGGCGCGAACCAGGCGACGCCGAGGCCGAGTCGTCCGATCGTGACGCGCGCTCCGCTGGCGTTCTCGATCACTGCGGCGGCGCGCGGTGCGAGGCGGTCGTACGGAAAACCCGCGACCAGGAACACCGACGTGAGCGCGACGGCCGCCATGCCGACCGCGAACGCGCGGCGCAAGCCGGTCAGACCGAAGGCGGGTGCGATTCCCAGTTCTGCCATCAGCGGGCTCATCGCTCCGCCATCAGCGCGGCTCGAACGAGGACACGGTGAAGGTCACGTCGAGCATGTCTTCCTTCTGCTCGGCGCGGGTGCGGATGCGCAGGCTCTTGACCGAGAGCAGTTGCGGTGACGACTCGACACCGTGCAGGAACGCCACCGCCTGCGCGAGCGTCACCTGCTTCAGGACGACCTGGACCTTGGTCTCCTTGTAGTGATCCTGGGCGGGCGCGGCCTGCGGCTCCATCGACTCGACCTTCACGGCCGATTGCCGGGCGAGATCTTCGAGCGTGGTGAAGATGTTTCCCGCCGGTCCCTCGCGGATGCGCTGCTCGACGGCGTCCACGCGGCCCTGGAGTTCGGCGAGCGTGGCTTGCAGGCGGCGCGCCGAGGCGAGGTCGCGCTCGGCGGCGGCGACGCGCTCATCCGAGTTGCGAATGCTCGCGATCGCCGGCATCGCGACGGCCAACCACAGGATCGTGAGCAGCAGCACACCGCCCGCTCCCGCGAGCAGCAGCCGCTCGCGCGGCGCGAGCGATGCGAGGGCGGTGCGCAGTCGATCGAAGAGCCCGTTCATGGCTTGCGCGCTCCGGATTGGGGTTGTGGCGGCTGTGGCTTCGCCGCCGGGGCAGACCCAGCGCGCGCAGCGGCCGGGGCGGGATCCGGCGCAGCGCCTTCGTCGGCACTGCTCCCCTGGGTGAGCCCGATCGTCACGCTGAAGTTGTTGCCGCCGCGCGCGGCGTCGGCCTGGATCTCGGCGACGCGGATCTCGCCGAAATGCGGGAAGCCGGCGAGCGCCATCTTCAACTGGTCGACCGCGGCGAAGCTCGGCGTGTGGCCGCGGAAGCGCACCACCTGCCCGTCGATCGACATCTCCTCGAAGATCACGTCCAGCTGCTTGGGCACCAGCTTCGAGATCTGGGTGAGGAGGTCGAGCGCCGAGAGGTTGCCGCCGTAGATGCCGAGGAAGTCGGCGCGTTGTTGCGCCTCGCGGAGCGCACCGTCGAGCGCGCGCGAGACGTTTGCGGGCATCGGCTTTCCGGGCTGCGCCTGGCTCCAGATCTGCGCCAGCTCCGCTTCGAGCGCCGCGGCGCGCCGGCCCTGGATCACGATGCGCTCGAGGCCCGTGCCGAGCGCCAGCAACAACGCGATCGCCGCGAGCACGAGGCTGCTGCGAAATTGTCTGGCGAGACGGCGCAGGTCGAGGCGCGGCGCGAACTCCGCCTGCAGGAAGTTCATGCGCGTCTTCGCGCGCAGCGTGCCGCGCAGTGCGAGCGCGAGTGCGGGCGCGAAGCGCAGCGGATCTCCGGCGGCGAGAAAGGCGCCGGTCGCCTCGCCCGGTGGCACGCTGAAGCGCGCGCAGCGGATGCCGAGCTGGGCGCTCAGGTACTCGTCGATGCGCTGCAAGCGCGCGCCGCCGCCGAGCAGCGTGATCTCTTCGATCGCCTTTTCGGGCGGGGCGCCCAGCGCGGATTCGAAGCCGCCCACGCTGCGCACCAGCTCGCGCACCAGACGGCCGAGTGCGCGTTCGGTTGCGGGCGAGTTGGGCGCGAGGTTCGGGCCGAACACGCCGTCGCGACACTTCACGCGCTCGGCTTCGTCCCAGTCGGTGTTGGTCTCGCGCGCGATCGCCTCGGTGAGCATGCGCCCGCCGAGGGGCAGCGACCGGGCCGCGCGCGCGACGCCGTCCACCAGCAGGCACAGCGTCGTCTTGCGGTGGCCGAGGTCCATGAGCAGGCGCGTGCCCGGCATCGGGACGAACGTGGTGAGGTTCGCGAGCGCAAGCCCTTCGACTTCGAGCACGCGTGCGCCGAGCCCGGCGTCGCGCAGCGCTTCGAGTCGGCTCGCCACCTCGGCACGCGTCACCACGGTGGCGATCACGTCGGCCTCCGAGCGGGCTTCACCGACCAGTTCCCAGTCCACGAAGACCTCAGCGAGATCGAAGGGCGTCTCGCTCTCGACCTCGAAGGGCACCGCCTGCGCGATGCGGCGGCGATCGCGGAACGGGAAGTGGATCGCGCGGCGCGCGATGCGGTCTCCGGGGATCGCCGTGACGACGCGCTCGCCGACGAGGCCGAGTGCCTGGGCGCAGTCGCGCAGCGCGTCGAACTCGGAGGTCCCGTTCGCGACGTTGACGGCCTGCAGCCGGGCGATTTCCACCGTCCGCAGATTCTGGCGCAGCTCGACGACCTTGATCGAGTGGCTGCCGAGATCGAGACCGAGACTCTTACCGAGCATGGGAACCTATGGATACCTCAGGGCCTGCGGACGCTTCCACCGCGCTCACCGCACGCTCCAGGTCAGCCGCTTGGGCCAGCCCTCGGCCGTGCGGTCGATCACGGTTTCGATGCGGCGCTCGACGTCGAGGACACGCGCGACGGCCGTCACCACGAACACCCTCGAGCGTTCGGTCACCCTGGGCTCGAGCGTGTCGCCTTCGAGCAGCTCGGAGGGCGAGGTGCAGCCCGACTCGTCTGCGTCGCCGGCGCAGATCGAGCCATTCTCGCGCGCATCGGCGATGCGCCGCACGTCCTTTTCTTCGAGCACGCGCGAGCCGCTCACCTCGCTGCCGCGCTGGAGCTGGATCAGGACCCACTCCGGAGCGGTGTTGAGATTCACGCCGCCGCCGCCCGCCAGCGGGTAGACGCCGACGAAGGGCTTCAACGCATCGACGAGCCTGCCGTCGAAGCCCGCGACGAGGCGCAGTTCCTCGACCGAGAGCAGCGGCCGATTCGGCGCGCGATAGGGTGGATCGCGGCGCTGGTAGGGTTCGTCTTCGAGCGCGCCGTTCGCGGTCACTTCGTCGCTGTCGATCCAGTCGACCAGGTTCGCGGCCAGCTCGAGCGGGTCGTAGAGCAGCTCTTCGGGGCGGCCCGGCATGATCGCGATGACGCCCGTGAGAAGCTGTTGCAGATAGAGGCGTCCTTTTTCGTCCACGGCGCCCTTGGCGAGGAAGCCGTTCAGATTGATGCGCGCCCCGGCGTCTTCGATCTGCACGCGAAGATCGACGTCGGGGTCCTCGACGAGGTCGACTTCGCTCGCGCGCGCCCACAGGTCGTGGCGGCTGTCGGGTCCGCCCTGCGCGCCCTTGCTGCGGAGGTCTTCGAGCAGGATCGCCTCGGCGAGTCGCACACCGCCGCGCGCCAGCGCCTCGGCCTGCTGCGCGCGGTCGCGGTTGGTGGCGATGCTGGAGTCCACCGCGACGCGCCGCAGGAAGCTCGCCATTGCGCTCGCGAGCAGCAGCACGAAGAAGAGCACCATGACGAGCACGATGCCCGATTGCGAGCGCAACACGCGCCGCGGCACAGTCGTCATTGCCGGCACGCCGCCGGGATCATCGCTCGGAACTGAGGCGGCACGGCGCTCAGCCGCAAGCTCTTGACCGACGCGACGAGACCCGGTCCCCCCAGGCTTTCCAGCATGGGCACGCCTTCGGGAGCCATGGCGAGGCACTCCGCCACCGTCATGTCGCCCGCTTCCCCGTCGTCTTGAGCATCCCCGCTGGCGTCGGCCGCGGCGTTCGGGATGGGCTCACCTGTCTCGTCGTCCTTGCCGTCGCCATTCAGGTCGCGCGGGTTCGTGCGCCCCGGCACTCCCGCCGCCTCCGCGAGTTGACCCTCGAGATCGATCGGGCGCAGCGGCAGCACGACGCGGCGCAGGTAGGGGCCCTCGACGTCGTCTGCGCCGGGACCGGTACGGAACGAGACCTCGATCTCGGCGACCATCGGCAGCTCGCTCGATCCAGTCAGCGTCGTCGAGTCCCAGCGCCCGGTCCAGCTGCCGTCCTCGCCCTGGAACCGGATGCCGAACGACACCAGCCCGGCCGCCACGACATCGCTGTTCTCGGCGGTCGGGAAATTGCGCTCGAGCGATTCCGGAAGCTGCGGCCAACTCGCGCGTCGCAGTTCCAGGTCGCCTTCCCCGTCCGCGCCGGGCGTGACGATCCACGACACCATCTCGAGATCCGACTCCGCGGCGGACGCGGCGTTCGGGTGATGGCCGCGGCGTACGAACTTCACGCGGTCGGCGCCGGACTCGGCGCTCTCGGACTCGGCGAGGAAGAGCCATGGCCACGCGATCGGGTCGACGGCACCGGGCTTCTTGAGCAGCATCGCGCCTTCGAGATCGCGCGCCACACGGTCGAGTAGCCCGACGGCGCGCCGCGCGCCGCGCGTCTGCTCGGCGGCCGTGTTGCTCGCGACCGAGAGATCCAGGTAGAAGTCGATCGCGACGAAGAGCACGATCGACATCAGGAAGATCACGGCCAGCATCTCGAGCAGCGTGAAACCGGCCTTATGAAGTCTCGCCGCTCGCCTTCGGCTCGCTACGCGGGAAACGGGGAATCGTGCCGCGAAGGTGCGCTGCGCGCTGTGCGCGATCGCCGCTCGCCTTCGGCGCGCTACGCGGGAAACGGGGGATCGTGCCTCGAAGGTGCGCTGCGCGCTGTGCGCGATCGCCGCTCGCCGTTGGGTCGCTGCGCTCATTGCGCGTTTCCGATCTTGCCCGGGTTGCCGCCGCCGAGCGGGTTGGGCGCGGACGGCCGCTGCGGTTGCTGGCCCTTCGCGGCGGTTAGCGACTGTGCGATCGCGTCGAGTGTCCCGCGCGCGGAATCAGGGTCGAGTGCGAAGGTGGTGCGCGAGACGCTGCGCTCGCCGAACCCCTCGTTCCAGACGATGCTCACGTCGATCCTGCGCAGCGGGGAGACGGCGCCGGGACCGCTGCCATCGCCGAGCAGACTCGGCCCCGGAATCACGGGCTTCTGTGCCTGGCCGCCCGAGCCGCCGAGACGAGAGCGCGCGTCACCGAGGCGCTTGCCGCCGTTGCGCTGCTCCTCGGGCACGACGATCGAGAAGGGCTCGACCCTCACCGCGATCTTGAAGTCGCCCTCCTCGCGCTCGTCATCCCCGAGCGGCGGCGTCATGTGCCATTCGAGTTCGAGTTCTGTCTCGATCTCGGCGAGCACGCGGTCGGCCAGCAGCGACGCTTCGAGGCGGCGTCGCGCCTCGCCTTCGTACTGCAAACCCTGGATGCCACTCGACCCGAGCGCGATGTACGCAATGCCGAGGATCGCGACCGCCGCGAGCACCTCGAGCAGCGTGAACCCCTCTCGACGCACCGAAGCCGCCCTCCCGCGTAGCGAGCCGCAGGCGAGCGGCGATCGCGCACAGCGCGCGCCGCACCATCGAAGCACAATCGCCCGTTTCCCGCGTAGCGAGCCGCAGGCGAGCGGCGAGATGTCATGAGACCTACTCGGCATGGACGACCCGCACCGCGTCGGCCAGGGGCTCCACTTCGATGCGCAGCGCGTTGCCCCCGTCGGCGTCGCCGACCAGGATCGACGCGGGGTCGGCAGCGCCGTCGGGCGTGATGCGCAGTTCGACGCGACCGTGGTCGGCCAGGCCGCCCGATACTTCGACGCCGAGGATCGCGGTCTTGTCGTCGGCGCGGTGCACGCGCCCGAGTTCGCCGGGGATCGGCACGAATTCGTCTACGTCGAGGGGCGGCGGGACGAGTTCGAGCGGACGTTCCATCTCCGCGGTTCCTGCTTCGCCACCGGTGGCCGCGCTCACGGATTCCCGCGGCGCCGCCCACTCGATCCAGTGTTCGCCGCGGTCGACTTCGATCACCACCCGGTGTGTGCGACCCGTCATCACCGCGCGCTGCCGTGCGAACTCGATCGCGGTCGCGAGATCCTGCGCCTCGCCGCGCACGATGCGCGAGCCGCCGAGGTCGATGTTGGGCAGCACCATCGCGGCGATCAGGCCGAAGATCGCGATCACGGCGAGGATCTCGATCAGCGTGAAGCCGGCTTGATGAGGTCTCGCCGCTCGCCTGCGGCTCGCTACGCGGGAAACGGGCAATTGTGCCTCGAGGGTGCGCTGCGCGCTGTACGCGATCGCCGCTTGCCTGCGGCTCGCTACGCGGGAAACGGGAGTACTTGCTTCCAAGTTGCGTCGCGCGTTGCGCGCGCTCGCCGGAACTCGCCTCAAGGAGCCGAGTCCTCGGCCCAGTTGCCGACATCGGCGTCGACGCCCTTGCCGCCGGGCTGGCCGTCGGCGCCGAAGCTCCAGATGTCGAAGCCGTAGGTGTTGCGCTGGCCGGGGGCCTGGTACTCGTACGGCGCGCCCCACGGATCCCTCGGGACCTTGCCGCCCTGGAGATATCCCTCGGGTCGATACTCGCGCGGCACCGGCTCGGTGCTCGGCTCGTGCACGAGCGCGTCGAGTCCCTGCTCGGTGGTGGGATAGCGGCCGTTGTCCATCCGATAGAAGTCGAGCGCGGCTTCGATCTGCTTCATCTGCGTCTTCGCGGTGGTCACGCGCGCACGGTCGATCTGTCCGAAGATCGCGGTGCCGACGACGGCCGTGAGCAGGCCGATGATGAGCACCACGGCCATGATCTCGATCAGGGTGAAGCCGGCCTTATGAAGGTCGCCGCTCGCCTTCGGCTCGCTACGCGGGAAACGGGCGATTCTGCTTCGAAGGTGCGCTGCGCGCTGTACGCGGTCGCCGCTCGCCTTCGGCTCGCTACGCGAGACGATGGGGAATCGAGGCTGGTTGCTGGCGAGCGGAGCGGACATGCGAGGTCCTCCTTCACTTTCCGATCGAACTCGTGATCTGGAGCAGCGGCACGAGCGTCGCGGCGATGATGAACATGACGATCCCCACCATCAGCAGGATCAGCAGGGGCTCGAGCAGGGCGGTCAAGCGTGTGACGGAAGTCTCGACCTGGTCTTCATAGGTCTGCGCGATCTTCTCGAGCATCGACTCCAGTTCGCCCGAGCGCTCGCCCACCTCGACCATGTGTACGACGATCGGCGGGAACTCGCCGCTGGCGCGCAGCGGCTGGGCGAGCGACTGGCCTTCGGTC
>JAGSPS010000361.1 GCA_018262315.1 Deltaproteobacteria bacterium
TCCGCCGCCTACGCCAACGTCGCTGGTCGGCGTCGAGATCCGCGTGGCGCGCGCACCCGATCCGAACGATCCGCGCATCGGCGAGTCCTTCACGCTGCGACTCGACGGGAGCGACCCCACGATCGACGCCGCGCGCGTGCAGGCGGGCGATGCGAGCCGCTTCGGTGTCGTGCAGCAGCCCGACCCCGCGACGTACCTCAACCTGCCCGCGCGACCGCTGCGTCCCGGCCTCGCGCCCGGTGGCGCGCGCGCCGCGGTCGAAGTGCTGACACGTGCGCTGGTTGCAGATGACGGTACGGCCACGCACACCGCAGTGCGCGTGGTGCCGCTCGATCGCCTGGGCAACGTCACCGACCCGGCGGCTCCGACGCCCGTCACGATTCGCACCAGCGGCCCGGTGCGGATCGCCTCCCCCGATACGGACGGCGATCCGCATTTCGAGATCGTCAGCGTCGCCGATGCGATCGGCGCCGCGGTCGAGCTGGATGATTCAGGGAACGCTCTCGACGACGTCGACGCGGACGCGCTGCTGATCGAGGCGGGCGACGGGCTCGCGCGCATCGATCTGCTGCTCCCGGATCCCGACGTGGATGACTCGGGCACGGTCACGAGCACCGACGTCGACGCAATCGACGCGCACCGCGGCGATCGGCTCGGCGACGCGAGCTTCGAGCCGCGCCTCGACCTCGATGCCAACGGGCGCATCGACAACGACGACGCCGCGATCGCAGAAGCGCAACTCGGCGCGCTGGTGGCGATTCCTTAGCGGGTTGACCACGAGGGATCACGTCTCTCGGAAGCCGAGGCGTTGAGCGCGGGGGCGGGACGTTCGTCCAGAACGTCCTCGGCGGACGGGCGTCGCAGCTCAGCGTCTCGCGTTGCTAGGCGCGCAACTCGAAGCGCGTGAGGCCTTCCGGCGCTTCGTCGCGCGCATCGACGTGGTCGACGCAGGCGCCGCTCGGCCCCTCGTGACAGAACGCAACGGCGGCGGTGACGCGTTCGGGCGCGCCCTCGAGAACCACTTCGACGCTGCCGTCGGCGCAGTTGCGCACCCAACCCGCGACACCGAGCGCGCGTGCGGTGCGCTGCGTCGCGCGGCGGAACCAAACGCCCTGCACGCGTCCATGCACCATCAAGTGGCGGCGCACGACTTGTTCTGCCATCCCGGCCTCCGTCGCTCGAGACGTTGGGACGAACGAGCGACGTGAGCCTAGATCCCTATCAGCGGCGCGAGCAACGTCTTGGCGATTTCCTTCAGCGGAATCTGCATCGCGAAGACCGGAACCAGCGGGAGTGCCGACGCCAGCACCACCGGCAGCAGGCTCTTCCGCCCGACGGGCATGCTCCGCATCTTCGCGATCACCTCGTACAGCGCAACGGTGTCGGCGACGGGACCGATCTCGGGCGCCGAGAGCAGGCCATCGTCGTCTGCGACGACCTCGCGGCGGATCCAGCGGCGCTCGACGCGGCGGCCGTGCTCGGCGAGCAGCGCGCCGTACGCCTCGAGGCTGGCACGCCGCACCTTTCGGAGCCGCGGCGCGAACGCGAGCAGCGGAGCCAGCCCGATCGCCGCCAACACTACGACGAGCGCGACAGCAGGCACCTTGAGCGTGCGGACGTCGAGCCCGTGATACATCGCCTCGTGTGCCCAGCGGCCCGCGATCGGCACGGCGATGGCGAAGAAGAGCGGCGCCAGCCCGATCGTCAGCTGCTCGAGGAATCCGAGCCCCGCGGTGCGATCGGGATGCGTCGGCGCGAGGCGCAGCTCGAGCGCCGCGATCTTCGAGAACATCCAGGCCAGCAGGGCGAGTCGCCACAGCCAGGCGAGCAGCACCAGCAGGAAGATCGGGCGCGACACGAACGAGAACCAGAGCGCGCCGAAATGAAGAGGGCCGCCCGCGCCCGACTCCCAGGCGAGCTCGTGCGTGTCGCCGCCGAAGCTGAGGCCGAAGACCGTCGCGACCGCGACCACGGCGACCATCACCAGCAACGCGGTCGAGGAGCTGCGCAGACGGCCGGCTTGCTCGAGAATGGCGCGGAACGCGGGCCGCAGCGATTCGTCCACGAGTCCGCGCGACACGAAGTGCGGCAGCACCCGCCGCAACGCCGACTCGGCGCTGCTCTCCGCCACGAAGAGCAGCGGCAGCGCGAGCAGGAAGCGCGCGTGGATGCCGAAGTGCTGGAGCAGCGGCTCCGGCACCGTGCCCGGGAGCAGACGCCGCTGCCAGAGTGCGTAGAGCATCAGCGGCAACCAGGTGATCGCGACCGCGATGGCGATGCGCCGCCCCAGCCCGAAGCCGCCGCGCCGAGGGATCAGGCCGATCGCCTGCTGGGCGCGGTACAGCGCGTCGTCCGAGAAGAGCGAGTAGTTCTCTGCTTCGGCGGTACCGGGGCTGGGTCGCTCGTGATTCGCGATGGTGATTCTCCCTGTTGGTCCAGCACCCAGCCGTCATCGCTGGGTGTACTTCGATCTGCGTTCCGCGTTCGGCGCTCAGTTGCGCCGGTTCATGCGCTCGAGCCGACGCGCCATCGCGCGGTGGAACGGCTCGTGCCCGTGCGTGAAGATCCATTGCAGCAGGCCCGGCGCCACCGCGTGCACCACCTCGAGCAGTGTGGACCAGCGCGGCGCGACGCGGACCGGACGCTTCACGACAGCCCATCCGATCCGCCGCGCGGCCTGTTCGGCGCCGAGTGCGGGGAACGCGTCGTAGATGCGGGTGGGGGCGAGCATGGCCGTTCGAACCAACGGAATATGGATCGTCGTGACGGCGATGCCGCGCCCGCCGAGTTCGAGCCGCAGCGTGCGAGCGAAGTGATCGGACGCCGCCTTGGCAGCCACGTAGGCAGCGAAGTTCGGCGCGCCCGTCTGCACGCCGATCGTCGAGATCTGCACGATGTGTCCGGCGCCGCGATCGAGCATGGCCGGGAGCAGACCCAGCGTCAGCGCCATCGGGCCGAGATAGTTGACGGCCATCAGGCGCGCGAGGTCTTCTACCTTGTATTCGACGACGGCGCGCCGGATCGAGTGCCCCGCGTTGTTCACGAGAATGTCCACGGGACCGTCCTCGCGCAGCACGCTCTCTGCGAGAGCGCGACACGAATCGACGCTCGACAGATCCGCCGCTCGCACCGACGCGCGTCCGCCGAACCGTTCGCACTCCTCGGCGACC
>JAGSPS010000362.1 GCA_018262315.1 Deltaproteobacteria bacterium
CCGGCTCCTCTCTCAGACCGTTGCGTAGTTCAGCACGGCCACGAAGTGGCAGGCGCTGCCGGCGAGCACGAACAGGTGCCACACCATGTGGCCGTAGCGCAGGCGCTCCCAGGCGTAGAAGACGACGCCGGCCGTGTAGAGCAGGCCGCCCGCCGCGAGCCAGGCGAGGCCGTCGCTCGGAACGTGGTTGGTGATCGGTCCGATCGCGACCACCGCGAGCCAGCCCATCGCGAGGTAGAACGCCGTCGAGAGATGCGGGAAGCGCATCCCCAACAGTAGTTTGTGCAGGATGCCGAGCGCGGCGAGTCCCCAAATGACCGCGCAGAGCGTCCAGCCGAACGGGCCCCGCAGCACACCGAGCAGGAAGGGCGTGTAGGAACCCGCGATCACCAGGTAGATCGCGATGTGATCGGCGACCCGGAAGATCTGCTTCGCGCGCGACTGCGGCAGCGCGTGGTAGATCGTGGACGCCGCGTAGAGCAGCACCAGGCAGCTCGCGAACACGCTGCAGCCGAGCACCTGCAGTTCGTCGCCGCGCTCGGCGGCCGTCGCGACGAGGATCGGCAGGCCGATCGCGAACGCCACGAGCCCGGCGCCGTGGGTCACGCTGTTGGCGATCTCCTCGCCGAACGAAAGCGTGCGTCCGTGCTTCATGACGCGCAGCCTAACCGACCGCCGGCCGCGTGTCGTCGCGACTCAGCGCGAGCCCAGCAGCGCGCCGACGGCCAGATTCAGCAGCGTCAGCAGCAGGCTCCCCCACAGCGCGGGTCCGAAGCCCGCCACCTGGATGCCCGGGGCGAGCGCGCCGACGAGTTGCAGCATCAGCGCGTTGATCACCAGCAGGAAGAGTCCGAGCGTCACGATCGTGAGCGGTAGCGTGAGGAACACCAGGAGCGGACGGATGATCGCGTTCACGACGCCGAGCACGAGTGCGCCGATGATTGCGGAACCCCAGGAGTCGATCTGGACGCCGGAGACCACGTTCGCCACGATCAGCAGCAGCGCCGCCGAAATCACCAGGTGCGCCAGGAACTCGATCACGGGTGCTCCCTCTCTTCGAAGCGGCGTTGTGGCGCAGACTATCAGACTCGCGCTCCGCGCCCGCTGACCCGTGCTTGGCTCGCCCGCGTCCGCGGGCGAGCGGGATCAAGAGTCGCGGCCCATCGCCAACACCTTCGAGCCCTCGGCGAAGTGGATCTGCACCTTGCCGGGTCCGAGCACGCGCTCGACGACGCCGGCGCCGAAGCGGGGATGCTCGACGCGTTGGCCCGGCGCAAAGCTCGCGCGCGTCGAGTAGTGCACCGGCGGTCGCGTCATGTCGGCCGCGACCAGCGCCTTGCCGCCCTTCGCGCCGCGAGCCGCCCGGGTCTCGCCGGTGCGCCGGTGCGGTCGCGCCTCGCCCGCGCTTTCGCCGCGCACGCGGTGGCGCGCGCCGCACTCTTTGCACTCCACCTGCGCGATCCTGGTGCCGACCATCGCGACGACGACGTGCCACACCGTCCCGCACTTCCCGCAATACGCCTGGATGTCCGCTCCGACGGTCAACTCATGAACCTCGCCGCTCGCCTTCGGCTCGCTACGCGGGAAGCGTTATCTCGAGTCTCGCCGCTCGAATTGGCTCGCTACGCGGAAAGGGCGAGCATAATGCGGCGCCTCGAAACTCGAAGGCGACGAGAGAGCGAAAGCGCTATTCGTGGCGCTTCACAGCGGGGGAGGGACCGTGTCGGACGAACTGTTGATCGCCGTCTTCGTCGACTTCGAGAACCTCGCGCTCGGCGTGCGCGACATGAAGGGCAACCAGGGCCAGTTCCGGATGGACGTCGTGCTGAAACGACTGCTCGAGAAGGGCCGCATCGTCTACAAGCGCGCCTACTGCGATTGGAACCGCTACCGCGACACCGTCCGCGAATTCCACGGGTACGGGATCGAACTCGTCGACATCCCGCACAACCGCCAGAGCGGCAAGAACAGCGCGGACATCCGCATGGTCGTCGATGCGCTCGACCTCTGTTACCAGAAGGATCACATCGACTCGTTCGCGTTGCTCTCGGGCGACAGCGACTTCTCGCCGCTCGTCAACAAGCTGAAGGAGAACGACAAGCGCGTGATCGGCTGTGGCGTCAAGAACTCCACATCCGATCTGCTCGTCTCCGGCTGCGACGAGTTCATCTTCTATGACGATCTCGTGAAGGCGCAGGTCGAGCGCCCCGTGCGCAAGAAGAAGCTGGCCGAAAAGGGCAGCGCGACGCCAGTCGCTGCGGACGACGCGCTCGACAAGGTCGCCGAGATCGTGCGTTCGCTCGAGCAGGACTACGACCCGCTCTGGGGTTCGATCGTGAAGCAGACCATGCGCCGCGTGCATCCCGGATTCAACGAAGCGCAGCACGGCTACCGCTCCTTCTCGGATCTGCTGCACGCGGCCGAGGACCACAAGCTGATCGTGCTCGAGTACGACGAGAGCCGCGGCAACTACAAGGTGCGGCTCGCGTGAACTCATGAAGCTCGCCGCTCGCCTGCGGCTCGCTACGCGGGAGGGATGAACCTCGCCGCTCGCCTTCGGCCCGCTACGCGAGAGGAGGGTCATCGGGGGACCATTGGCGACTGCGAAGGCCGAGAAGGCCGCGAAGATCGGCGCGATCCTCGACCGTCTCTACCCGCTGCCCCCGATTCCGCTCGCGCACGAAGATCCCTTCACGCTGCTCGTGGCCGTCGTGCTGTCGGCGCAGTGCAGCGACGCCCGCGTGAACGAAGTCGCGCCCAGGCTTTTCGCGCTGGCGCGCACGCCCGGGCAGATGGCGGCGCTGCCGGTCGCGCGCATCCAGGCTGCGATCCGCTCGTGCGGCCTCGCGCCTGCGAAAGCGAAACACATCCGCGCGCTCTCACAGCTGCTGGTGGAGCGCCACGGCGGCCAGGTGCCGGAGAGCTTCGAGGAACTCGAAGCGCTGCCGGGCGTCGGTCACAAGACGGCGAGCGTCGTGCGGGTGCAGGCCTTCGGCATCCCGGCCTTCCCGGTCGACACGCACATCCACCGGCTCGCCGCGCGCTGGGGACTCTCGTCGGGCCGCAGCGTGGTGCAGACCGAGCGCGATCTCATCGCGGTCTTCCCCGAAGCGACCTGGGGCAAGCGGCACTTGCAGCTCATCTACTTCGGGCGCGAG
>JAGSPS010000127.1 GCA_018262315.1 Deltaproteobacteria bacterium
TCGAAACACAGGTTCACCGCGTGCACGCGGCGACCGTCCGGATACTCGATGACTTGAATCGCGGGATCCGAGTAGACGCCGACGAGTCGTCCCACCTCGACCTGCACTCCGGTTTCCTCACGCACTTCGCGTGCGGTCGCGCGGTCGATCGATTCGCCCGGCTCCACGTACCCCCCAGGGAGACCCCAGTGTGCATTGTCGCTGCGCTGCATCAACAGCAGCTCGCGATGCTCTACATCACGCCACACCACGGCAGAGACGGAGAGACGCACTTCGTGCGGATCGGTCGCGAAGTAGCGACTCAACGATCACTCCAGAACACACGTTGTCGGGGATGCCCGGCCGGAGATAGCTCCGATGGCCGCCTCGTGTCAAACCCAAAAAAGACGGGAGATCCGAAGACCTCCCGTCGCAAGGCGTGGTCGTGCGCTGCAGATCAGCGCTTCGAGAACTGGAAGCGCGCGCGCGCACCGCGCTGTCCGTACTTCTTGCGCTCCTTCTTGCGCGCGTCGCGCGTCAAGAAGCCGGCCTTCTTCAGCGTCGGGCGGATTCCCTCGTCGAGGCTGCAGAGTGCGCGGGCGATGCCGTGCCGCAGCGCGCCGGCCTGGCCGGTCGGTCCGCCGCCCTTCACGCTCGCCGCGATGTCGTAGCGGGTCGTCGCATTCGCCGCGTCGAGCGGCTGCTTCACCAGCGAGCGCAGCGTCTCGCGGCCGAAGTACTCGTCGATCGCGCGACCATTCACCACGATCAAACCCGTGCCGAGCCGGAGCCGGATGCGCGCAACCGCGGTCTTGCGCTTGCCAGTGATCGGCGCTGCCGTGAGGGCTTCAGCCAAGCGTCAGCTCCTGCGGCTGCTGCGCCGCGTGGGGATGATTCGGACCGGAATAGACCTTGAGCTTCCGATACAGCTTTCGGCCCAGCGTGGTCTTGGGAAGCATGCCGCGCACGGCCTCTTCGATCACGCGCTCGGGATGCGCTCCGGAGAGCACCTGGTCGGCAGTGCGGGACTTCAGGTGTCCCACGTAGCCGGTGTGCCGGTAGTAGGTCTTCTGCTCGCGCTTTCGACCGGTGAGGCGCACGCGCTCGGCGTTCACGATCACTACGAAATCACCGGCGTCCGCATGCGGTGTAAAGAGGACGTTTTCCTTGCCGCGCAGCAGCGACGCGACGCGCGCCGCAAGGCGGCCGAGAGTCTGGTCGGCCGCGTTCAGCACCCACCACTGCTGCCGATCCCCGGACCGGATGCTGCGAGTGGGCCGCGGCGGCCTGGCGACGGGCATTTGCTTCTCCTGCGAACTTCGGCGCTCGACGGGTCCTGTGGCGAGCGGATGCGGTGCGCCCAGACCGGCCGAAAGACCGGGCCCGGGGAGCCGCAGTCGTTAGCCGAGTGGCTCTCCGCCGTCAACCCGTTCTGGCTCCAAACCCCCGGATTCCAGGGGGAAATCGCAGTGGACGTGGATCAGGGTGAGGCCCCGTGCGGGCGCCGTCGGCCCGGCCTGGCTGCGGTCCAACGCCGCGAGCAGGGCGGGCATCGCAGCAGGCGCCCGACGGCCCCTCCCCACCTCCAGCAGCGTCCCGACCAGATTCCGAACCATGTGACGGAGAAAGCCCGTCCCCTCGAAGTCGAGGAGCACCTCGCCGCCGAGCTGGCCGCGGATCTCGAGTCGCAGGAGCGTCCGCACGCTGCCGCACACCGCCGAGCCCGCGCCGCGGAAACTCGTGAAGTCGTGGGTGCCGACCAGCGCCCGGCCGGCCTCGCGCATCGCCTCGAGATCGAGCGAGCTGCGCACCCAGAGCGATCTCCGTTCGCGCAGCGGCGACCGCGACGCCCCCGTCCAGAGTCGATACACGTAGCGCTTGGAGCGCGCGTGGCGGCGCGCGTCGAAGGCGTCGGGCACCCATGCCACCTCACGAACTGCGACGTCGCGTGGCAACACCGCGTTCAGAGCCCGCTGGAGGTCCACGGGCGCGAGCCGCGTGGCGATCCTCGCATTCGCGACCTGCCCTTCCGCGTGCACGCCCGCATCGGTACGGCCCGCGCCGGTCACCGTCACCGACACGCCGGTGATGTGTTCGAGCGCAGCCGCGAGAGCACCCTGCACGGTGCGAGCCGGGCCGGGCTGGATCTGCCAGCCCTCGAAATCGGTGCCGTCGTACTCGACGAGCAGGCGGAAGTTGGGCACGTCAGCCGCGCCCGAAGCGCGCCTCCGCGACGCGCACGGCGTGTGCGGCCGTCAGCCGCACGCCATCGGCGGCGAGCCACAAGAGCACTCCGCCCGGCCGAGACTCGTCGCGGCGCACGCGTCCCACGTGCACCAGATCGCTTCCGGCCGCGGCGCGCGTGGTCGGCCCGATGTCCGCGAGCGCAACGCCCGCGACCTTGCCCAGCACGTCGAGTACCCCTTCCAGCGACGCTTCGTCACGCGTCTCGATCGCCAGCGCAGCGCCGTCGCCGCAGAAGGTCGGGATGCGCACGGAGGTGACCGCGACGGAGACGCCGCCGAGCGCTCGACCCAGCACGGCCGCGAAGCCGCATTCGTGCGCAGTCGTGCCGTCATCGCCGGCCGAACCGATCCAGGGCAGCACGTCGAACGCGATCGGATGTCCGAGCGACGGCGGCTCGGAAATTTCCCGTTGTGTGAGCAGCGCGATCGTCTCCTCCGCGAGCGCCTCGACGGCCGCGCGCCCGGCACCGGAGGCCGACGCCGAGAGCAGCAGCGTGGCGACCACGCGCGAGACGCCGAACGCGCGCGACAGCGGCGCGATCACGCGAATACAGGCGAGCGCAAGGCCCGGCGGCACCGCGAGCATCGGGGCGTCGAGCGGGGACGCGCCCGGCTCACCCAGTTCACAGACGAGCGGCACCTCCGGCGCCGCCGCGAGCACACCGGAGCAATCGATCGCGGCGACGCGCGCGTGCAGCAGCGCGCGCACCGCCTCGAGCGACGCCTCGGCCGGCGCACACAGGAACGCGACGTCGCAACCGCGCAGCGCCGCGAGCTCCGTCTCCACGGGGAACACGCCGCCGCGGAACTCCAGCTCGGTGCCGAGCGAGCGCTCGGTGGCGATCGGAACCAACTCGCGCACGGCGAGCGCGGACTCGTCGAGTACCGCGAGCAGCTCCACACCCAGCGAGCCGGTCGCGCCGACGATCGCAACGCGCACTAGGCGCCCAACTTCGCCACGACCAGATCGCCCATCGCGCGACAACCGATCGCCTCGCGGCGCTCGCCCGGCGACAGCAGGTCGGCCGTGCGGTGCCCGGCGTCGAGCACCGCCGTCACCGCGTCGCGTATCTGCTTCGCTGCGGCAATCGCAGCGAACGAGTGTTCGAAGAGCATCGCCGCCGACAGGATTGCGGCGAGCGGATTCGCGACGTCCTTGCCGGCGATGTCGGGCGCCGAGCCGTGGACCGGCTCGTAGAGACCGATGCCGCCGGCGCCGAGGCTCGCCGAGGGCAACATGCCGAGCGAGCCGGTGATCTGCGCGGCTTCGTCGGAGAGAATGTCGCCGAACAGATTCTCGGTGACGATCACGTCGAAGCGACGCGGGTCGCGCACCAGCAGCATCGCGCACGAATCGACCAGCTGATGGACGACCGTCACGTCCGGAAACGCGGCCGCGATCTCGTCCACCACCTGTACCCAGAGCTGGGAGGTCTCCAGCACGTTCGCCTTGTGGACGTGCGTGACGTGCTTGCGGCGCCCGCGCGCGGCCTCGAATGCGACGCGCGCGATGCGGGCGATCTCGCTCTCGTCGTAGACCATCGTGTTGCGCGCCTCGCGCAGGCCGTTCACGACCGCCATCCCGCGCGGTTCGCCAAAATAGAGACCGCCGGTGAGTTCGCGCACCACCAGCATGTCGATGCCGGTCACCACCTCGGGACGCAGCGTCGAGGCCTGTGCGAGCGCCGGGAACACGCTGGCCGGGCGCAGGTTCGCGAACAGACCGAGTTCCTTGCGGATGCGCAGCAGGCCGCGCTCGGGACGCGTGGCGACCGGCATCGCGTCCCACTTCGTCCCCCCGACGGCGCCGAGCAGCACGGCCTGGCTCTTGCGGGCGCGCTCGACGACCTCGTCGCGCAGCGGCGTACCGTGCGCGTCGATCGACGCGCCGCCGATCAGGTGTTCTTCGAAGTGAAGGGCGATGCCGTGCTGCGGCGCCACTGCCTCGAGCACGCGCCGCGCCTCGCGCGTCACTTCCGGCCCGATGCCGTCGCCCGCCACCACCACGATCTGCGCCTGCTTCAACTAGACCCCCTTCGGCTCGGCCGCTTGATGCCGCCGCTTGTGCCACGCGAGCTTGTTGAGGGCGTGGATGTACGCCTTCGCGCTCGCCACCAGCACGTCGTAGTGCGCGCCGTGACCGATCACGCGCCGGCCAGCTTCAGCGAGCGTCACCGCGACCTCGCCCTGCGCGTCGAGGCCGGCCGTGATCGCGTTCACCTGGTAGCGGACCAGTTCGCTCTTCGAATCCGTGAGCTCGGTAACCGCCTTGAAGATCGCGTCCACCGGGCCGACGCCCGTCGTCGTGGTCTTGCGAACCACGCCGTCCACCGTGAGTTCGACCGTCGCGGTCGGCATCGGGAAGGTGCCCGAGAGCACCGTCAACTGCTGGAACTGGAAGCGCTCCTCGGTCTGCACGACGGCGTCGGCGACGATCGCTTCGAGGTCTTCGTTGAAGATGCTCTTCTTCTTGTCCGCGAGGTCCTTGAAGCGCTTGAAGGCGCGCTCGAATTCCTCGTCCTCGAGGGCGAATCCCAATTCGGCGAGGCGCTCGCGAAACGCGTGGCGGCCGGAATGTTTGCCGAGCACCAGCTCGTTCGACGGCCTGCCGATCGAACGCGGCGTCATGATCTCGTAGGTGATCGCCGCCTTCAGCACGCCGTCCTGGTGGATGCCGGCTTCGTGCGCGAAGGCGTTGGCGCCGACGATCGCCTTGTTCGGCTGCACGGCAACACCGATGATCGACGAGAGCAAGCGGCTCGACGAGTAGATCTCCTCGCCGCGAACCTTCGTCTCGAGCCCGGCGAAGACGTCGGGGCGCGTGCGGATCGCCATCACCACCTCTTCCATGGCGGTGTTGCCGGCGCGCTCGCCGATCCCGTTCACGGTGCACTCGACCTGCCGGGCGCCGGCGCGCACGGCGGCCAGACTGTTGGCGACGGCGAGGCCGAGATCGTCGTGGCAGTGCGTCGAGAGCACCGCCTCGGCGACGCCCGGGACGTGCTCGCGCAGGTGGTGGAAGAGCGCTGCGATCTCGTCCGGCGTGGTGTAGCCGACGGTGTCCGGCACGTTCAGCGTGCGCGCGCCGGCGCGGAGCGCCACGTCGAAGACTTGCACCAGATAGGCCCAATCCGAGCGCGTGGCGTCCTCGGCGGAAAACTCGACGTCGTCGCAATGATGTAGCGCCTGCCGCACCGCACGGTCGACTTCTTCGAGTACTCGCTCTCGGCTCATGCGCAGTTTGTGCTCGAGGTGGATGTCGCTGGTGGCGATGAAGATGTGGATGCGCGGACGGGCGGCGCCTTCCAGCGCCTGCCCCGCGCGCTCGACGTCCGCGGCGCCGGTTCGGGCGAGACCACAGACCGCGAGCCCGCGCACTTCGCGCGCGATCGCCTGCACCGCCTCGAAGTCCCCGTCGCTCGCGATCGGGAAGCCGGCTTCGAGCACGTCCACGCCGAGCCGCTCGAGTTGACGCGCCAGCGTGAGCTTCTCGGCGAGGTTCATGCTGCAGCCGGGCGACTGCTCGCCATCGCGCAGCGTGGTGTCGAAGATGCGAACGATTTCGGTCATGGCGCCGTCTCCGCTGGCGTCTCGGGCGCGGCAGGCGGAGGCAGCTCCTCGAGCGGACGACCCGAGAGCACGCGCCAGGCCCACTCGACGGGTCCCGACGCGACATAGAGCGCTCCGATCACGAAGAGCGCGATCTGGGGCTCCTGGATCACCACCGCCAGCGCCAGCACCATCCCCACGATGGCGCGATACGAGTGGCGGAGGTCGACCCCCTTGAAGGATCGATACGGGATCGCGCTCACCATCAAGAGCCCGAGCGCCGCGACGCCCGCCGCCACCAGCGGCTCGGGAACCGCCACGCCGATCTGCTCGTCGCGCAGGAACGAGACGAAGAGCTGCGTAACCGACACCATGCCCGCCGCCGCGGGGCTCGGCAGTCCTTCGAAGCGACCACTGTAACGCGATGTGTGCACGTTGAAGCGCGCGAGCCGCAGTGCCGCGCACGCCACGAACAGGAACGCGATCACGAAGCCGCTGCGCCGGAAGCCTTCGAGGTGACCGGCGTGGAAGGCGAGGATCGCCGGCGCCAGGCCGAACGACACGATGTCCGCCAGCGAGTCGTACTCGAGGCCGAACTTGCTGGTGGTCTTCGAGAGCCGCGCGACGCGACCGTCGAGCCCGTCGCAGATGCCCGCGAAGACGATGCCGAGCGAGGCGTTGAAGAAGTTCCCCGCCTGCGCCTGCACGATGGTGTAGAAACCGAAGAACAGGTTTGCGGTGGTGAAGAGCTGAGGCAGTAGATACACGCCGCGACGGCGGCGGCGCGGCTCGTTGCGACGCCGGCGGCGACGGCGTTGCCGGCGCGACTCGTGGCGCTCGAAGGGGGCGTCACTCATTCCGGCGCTCCGAGCCGCGCGAGGATTGAGGCTCCCCCGCGCACGCGGTCGCCCACCTTCACCGTCGCGACGCTTCCCGGCGGCAGCAGCACGTCGGTGCGCGAGCCGAAACGGATCAGTCCGTAGCGCACGCCACGCGCGAGCCACTCTCCGACCTTCGCATGGCAGACGATGCGCCGCGCGATCAGGCCGGTGATCTGCGTGACGACGATGCGGCGCCCGTCGGCGAGTTCCAGCTCCATCGCCAGCCGCACGTTCTCGCGTTCCCCGCGCGGGTTCCAGGCGGCCAGGAAGCGCGCGCCCCCGCGTTCCAGCGAAACGACGCGCCCCGCCAGCGGCGCGCGATTCACGTGCACGTCGAACACCGAGAGGAAGATCGCAATGCGCAGGCCCTTGCGACCGCGCTCGTCTTCGATCGCGCCGACGGCGAGGACGCGGCCGTCGGCGGGTGCCACGACGGTATTCTCATCGCCCGGCAGGTCGCGCGCTGGGTTGCGGAAGAAGGCCACCACGAACAGCGTGACGGCGCCGAGCACGGCAGCCGACGGGATGGAGCCGAACCCGAAGGCTGCTGCGGCCAGCGCCGCGGCCGCCGCAATGAACGGCCAGCCCTCCGGCGCGATCCGCGCGGTTGGGCGCTCCTGGAAGATCGGGGCTCGCTCGTCCTCACCCATCTTGGCCCGGCTCTCAATTCTTCGAACGATCGGCCAGCCGCTTCTCTTGCAGCCACGGCATCAGACCGCGCAGCCGCGCACCGACCTTTTCGAGCGCGTGCTCGGCGGCGATCCGGCGCATCGCGTTGAAGCTGGGATTGCCCGCGCAGTTCTCGAGGATGAACTCGCGCGCGAACTGGCCGGACTGGATTTCGCGCAGCACTTCCTTCATCCGCCGCTTCACGCCCTCGTCGATGATGCGCGGACCGCGCGTCAAGTCGCCGTACTCGGCGGTGTTCGACACCGAGTAGCGCATGTTCGCGACACCGCCTTCGTAGATCAGGTCCACGATCAGCTTCACTTCGTGGATGCACTCGAAGTACGCCATCTCCGGCGCGTAGCCCGCCTCGACCAGCGTCTCGAAGCCGGCCTGCATCAGCGCGGTGAGCCCGCCGCACAGCACCGACTGCTCGCCAAACAGGTCGGTCTCGGTCTCTTCGCGAACGTTCGTCTCGATGATGCCGGCGCGGCCGCCGCCGATGCCCTTGGCGTAGGCGAGCGCCGTCGCGAACGCATCGCCGTTCGGATCCTGGTGCACCGCGACCAGACACGGCACGCCCTTCCCTTCCTTGTAGTGCCCGCGCACCGTGTGCCCGGGACCCTTCGGCGCCACCATCCACACCGAGACGCCGGCCGGTGCGACGATCTGCCCGAAATGGATGTTGAAGCCGTGCGCCACCGCGAGGTGGTTGCCCGGCACGAGATGGGGCGCGATCTCCTCCTGGTAGGTCAGGCCGGCCGTTTCGTCGGGCACCACCAGCATCACCAGGTCCGCCTCGCGCGCCGCATCGCGCGGCTCGACGACGCGCAGGCCCTCGGCCTCCGCCTTCGCCCGCGACGTCGAGTCCTTGCGCAAGCCGACGACCACGTTCACGCCCGAGTCGCGCAGATTCAGCGCATGCGCGTGACCCTGCGAGCCGTAGCCGATGATCGCGACGGTCTTGCCGGCGAGGCGTCCCAGGTCGGCGTCCTTGTCGTAGAAGATGCG